>NZ_JAGHWR010000149.1:0-797 GCF_017746155.1 Xanthomonas sp. D-36-1 | reverse complement strand
TGATCAGACCTTCCTTAGCGACCCGACTCCGAAAATGTTGAGCCGGACACACCGCAGGGTTGCGGACGACGTATGGCGGAGGCCATGTGCGAATGGTCTGAGTTTGCTCAGCGCGTCAACGCGCTGGCATGGCGCGCTGCGTACCCGATGCAATGGCAGCGCGCTGGGCATCACAGCGCGCCTGGAAGACATGCGGTGACGCGATCGCCGACGGCGCGCGCAACGGTGGCGGTTGCGCTATCGGCGAGCATCGAACGGCTCACATCTGCCTGGCGAATTCATCAGGCAATGTGGTGGGGGCGCTCAGCATCTTGGTGGAGGCGCTGCGCATGCAGCATCGAGCATCGGGCACGGCGTGACCCGCAGCGGCAGGCGGCCCGGCGTGGTGTGCAGGCGTTTGGCCGATTACCTCAGCCGCACAAGGCGTGACGGTTAGCGTGAAGCGCAGCGTACCGCCCGTGATGTTGCCCGGTCGCTCGTGGCCACCTTGCGTTGCCTGCAGCGGCTCAGTTGCGCTGCGCAACGTTCACGCTGGCGACCGATTGCTGCAGGCTCTGCAGTTGGGCCCACAAGACATGGCGGGTATCGCCGCTATGGCCCAGCGACAAGGCTTGTGCGTATTGCAGATCGCCCTCGTGCAGGGCGCGATTGGCCTGGCGGTGCTGTGCCAGATACTTGCCCAGCTGCTGCTGCACCAGCGCGAACTTGCGTGCCTGCTCGCCCTGCGGCGCGGTGGCCTGGAAGTAGCCGGCGTGCCGTGCAATCCGCTGGTGCAGAGGTAATCCCCCCGCCCATTA
>NZ_JAGHWR010000148.1:0-1536 GCF_017746155.1 Xanthomonas sp. D-36-1 | reverse complement strand
GTTGTTCAGACCTTCCTTAGCGGTTTCGAACCTCCCGACATCCCGTCGCCGTTGGCGGCGGTTCTTGGGTTGTTCCAGGAGGGCGTTGCCATGTCTACCGGACCATCTGCGCCGGCATTTGCGTCGATTGATCTGATGCCAGCTTCCGCTCACCGCCTGCGGTGGGATGTGCGTGAGGTGCTGCACCGGCTCGTCGCACGCGCGGCTGTTGAGCGAGCGATCCACGATCCCGCGCATTCGCTGAGTCGCCAGCTCGCTGTGTTGCCGCACACCTTGCGCTGCCTGTCCGCGTGCGCTGACGTGATCTTGCAGTGCTGCGCCGCCTCACGCATCACCCATCATCATGCGGACGCGTCATGACACGCCGTCGCCCACCCACGGCATCTGCCACCGCACAGTCCAGTAGCAAGCGTGCAGGCCCTGCGGCGACCAAGCGAGTGCAGTGGAACTACGTTGAGCCCGACCGCACCAAGCTGCCACCCATGCTGCCGCCCGACCCGGACGCGAACCCGCAAGGCCCCGGCACGCTACCGGCACCCCGACGCGCCCGTCGCCCGCGCCAATGCACCGTCAGCTACACCCATTACCCCGGCGCCTACGACCATGGTGGCGACCAGCACGTGCCACACGTCCGCCTCAGCGGCCTATGGCTGGAACAACTGGGCTTTGCCATTGGCACCAAGCTGCGCATCACCGCCAGCGCGGGGCAGCTGCTGATGGAGGTGTTGCCGCCGGTGGAGGTGCCTGCAAAGCAACTTAGGGCGCGTCGGTGAGCGCTACCCGCCGTATTCAGGTGAATTCTGTTCGCCGCTAGCCGATGTTGCACAGGCAGGGCCTCGTGAGGTGATTGCTGCCGCCGCCTGATCAGTGGGCATGTACGTGTTACTTTTCAGCGACGCTCTTAGCGCAGGATCAGAGATGGCCCTTCACCCTGGGAAATCCCATGGACGGCAAGTTAACCAGGGACGCATCGCGCTCCCTCGGGCAGCGTTGTTGTCAATTGCGTTGCTGGCACTCTGCACCTTTCATGCGGGATGTGCCCCCAGCACTCCACGCGATCAGTCAGCCGTAGCGGCTGCAAAGCCCTCCGTTGAAACCAGGAGCAAAGACGTGACGGAACGCCTCAAGCAAGACGTCGATCGGTTGATCGCCACTGACTTCCAGGATGTCGCAGCACTTAACGCTCAGCTTCAAACGCAGTTCGGCCCCGGCGAGCAGCAAGACGCGATGGTGGTGCGGCGGGGTGAAGGTGGTGCGCTCGCCGGTACCGCGTTAAAGCGCATTGAGCTTCGCAGCACTCGGGATGCGCCCGCGCATGCGACGCTTGTACTCGACTTTTCGTCGCCTGGCCCGAAGTTCGAGGGTATGCCTTCGCCAGATGCGTCTCTCTATCCACCGCGCCCAGATGCTAGCGGCTCCCGCGCCTATTGGTCGATGCAGACGGAAACGGCAACTGTCATCTTTGGGCTGAGCGAAGATCAGTCCAGCTTAAGCTACGTCACAATCAGCAAGAAGTAGGGGTAATCCCCCCGCCCA
>NZ_JAGHWR010000147.1:0-3679 GCF_017746155.1 Xanthomonas sp. D-36-1 | reverse complement strand
CATTGATCAGACCATCCCTAAATAAAAAAACTGCACTCCAGTAGGAAGGAAGCATAAATTTCGCATAACGCTTGCGTGGACTGCACCGTCCACCAATGCAATGCAGACGCCGATTGGCCGCACAGGCGTCTCAGCCCGCCATGCCGTTATGCCGTAGCAGCGCATCGATGGTCGGGGCCCGACCGCGGAAGGCGCGGAAGTTCTCTGCCGCCGGACGACTGCCGCCACGCGCAAGCACCTCGGCGCGGAACCGTGCACCGGTCTGCTCCAGTTGGTCTGGCGCTTCCTCGAATGCGGCATAGGCATCGGCGCTGAGCACTTCGGCCCATTTATAGCTGTAATAGCCGGCCGCATAGCCGCCGGCAAAAATATGGCTGAACTGATGCGGGAAGCGATTCCATGCCGGCGGCCGATTGACCGCCACTTCGTCGCGCACGCGCTCGATCAATTGCAGCACGCTGTCCTGTGCCGGATCGTAGGTGCCGTGCAGCTGCATGTCGAATAAGGCGAATTCCAGCTGGCGCACGGTGAACATGCCGCTCTGGAAATTACGCGCCGCCAGCAGGCGATCGAACAGATTACGCGGCAACGGCTCGCCGGTCTGCACGTGCGCGGTCATCGCCTGCACGCGCGCCCACTCCCAGCAGAAGTTTTCCATGAACTGGCTGGGCAGCTCCACCGCGTCCCATTCCACACCGTTGATGCCGGCCACACCCAGCTCGCCAATGCGGGTGAGCAACTGATGCAGGCCGTGGCCCATTTCATGGAACAGCGTGGTGACTTCGCCGTGGCGAAAGGTGGCCGGCGCATCGCCGCTGCCGCGCCCGAAGTTGCACACCAGATACACCAGCGGCGTCTGCACGCCGTTGGCGGTGTTGCGGCGGTTGCGGCAATCGTCCATCCACGCGCCGCCACGTTTGCCTTCGCGCGCGTACAGGTCCAGATAGAACTGGCCGACCAGGGTGCCGTGCGCATCTTCCAACCGGTAAAACCGCACATCCGGGTGCCAGACCGGCGCGCTGTCGGGTTTGACGGTGAGCCCATACAGGCTGTGGATCACATCGAACAGGCCGGCCAGCACCTTCGGCTCGGTGAAGTACTGCTTCACCTCCTGCTCGGAAAAGCTGTAACGCGCCTGCTTGAGTTTTTCCGAAGCGTAGGCCAGGTCCCAGGCCTGCAGTTCGTCCAAACCCAACTCCTCGCGCGCAAAGGCTTCCAGTTCGGCGCGGTCGCGCTGCGCATGCGGCTTGGCGCGCGCAGCCAGATCGCGCAGGAAGCCCATCACCTCGCCGGGGCTCTGCGCCATTTTGGTAGCAACCGAATAGTCGGCGTAACTGGCAAAGCCGAGCAACTGTGCCAACTCGGCACGCAGGGCCAGGATGCGATCGATGTTGGCGCTGTTGTCCAGCGCGGCATCGCCGAATTCGGACGCGCGCTCGGCATTGGCGCGATACAGCCGCGCGCGCAGGTCGCGGCTGTCGGCATCGCTCTGCACCGGCAGATAGCACGGCATCTGCAAGGTGAATTTCCAGCCCGGCACGCCATCCTTTTCGGCGGCCGCGCGCGCGGCGGCAATCACTTCGGCCGGCAGTCCCGACAGCTGGGTGTGGTCTTCGGTCAGGTACGACCACGCATCGGTGGCGTCGAGCACGTTCTGCGAAAACCTGGCTGCCAACGCCGAGAGTTCTTCCTGGATCTGCGCAAACCGCGCCTTGGCGGCATCATCGAGTTCGGCACCGCCCAAGCGGAAATCGCGTAGCGCATTGTCCAGCACCTTGCGACGCGCCTCATCGAAGTGTGCAGCTTCCGGCGATTGCGCCAGTGCCTTGTATTGCGCATACAACGCCAGATTCTGCGCCAGCGCGCTGCCGAAGCGGCTCACCTTGGGCAGATTGCTGTTGTAGGCCTCGCGCAGCTCGGGCGTGTTGACCACCGCCTGCAGATGCCCCACCTGCCCCCAGGCACGCCATAGCCGCTCGGTGGCATCGTCCAGCGGCGTGACGAAGCTGTCCCAGCGCACCGGGCTGACCTGCTCGGCTGCCTTCACCGCCGCCTCGGCCTCGGCGAGCAACTGGTCGATCGCCGGGCCCACGTGGTCGGGGCGGATCGCATCGAAGGACGGCAGTCCGGACAGATCGAGCAGCGGGTTGGTCATGGAGCGCTCCGGCAATGGACTGGATGAGTAGATTCAAAGATCGGCAACCCTGGCAGGCACACCGTGGCGCGCAACCGCCAGCAGGCTGAGCACGGCGCCGAGGGCACGGTGCCCGCTCGTCCCTGACGACTGCGGACACCGATCGCACCGGCGTGGCGGTGAGCGCAGCGCCTTGATGCGCACGTCCCGGATATGGCGGTCATTCCAGCGCCGCACAAGGCAAGGCGGGTAAATCGCCGCCGTTCACGGCCAGCGCGATGGCGGCATCGCTGTCGCTGACATCGATCGCGCGCGCCTCGTACCAGGCCGGGTCGTAATAACTGTGCGCGTAACGTTCGCCGGCATCGCACAGGATGGTGACGATGGAGCCCTGCCGGCCCTCGTCGCGCATGCGCCGGGCGGCGTGCAGCACGCCGACGAAGTTGGTGCCGGTGGAGCCGCCCACCCGGCGGCCCAGCGTGGCGCTGACGTGGCGCATCGCCGCCAGGCTCAGCGCATCGGGCACCTTGATCATCACGTCCACGCAGCTGGCGATGAAGCTCGATTCCACCCGCGGGCGGCCGATGCCTTCGATGCGCGAGCCGCCGGTGATGGCCAGCTCCTTGGGGCATTGGCCGTCCACTGCGCGGCAATAGCCGTCGAAGAACACCGACACATCCGGGTCGGCGCACAGGATGCGGGTGGCATGGCGCCGATAGCGCACGTAGCGGCCCAGGGTGGCGCTGGTACCGCCGGTTCCGGGGCTGCAGACGATCCAGTCCGGGATCGGGTGCGGCTCTTCGGCCAGTTGCTTGAAGATCGATTCGGCGATGTTGTTGTTGGCGCGCCAGTCGGTGGCGCGCTCGGCGTAGGTGAACTGGTCCATGAAGTGCCCCCCGGTCTCGCGCGCGAGCTGGTGCGAGGCGCTGTCCAGATCGCAGGCGCGCTCGACCAGGTGGCAGCGGCCGCCCTGGAATTCGATCGCGGCGATCTTCTCCGGCGAGGTCGAGGCCGGCATTACCGCGATGAAGGGCACGCCAAGCAAACGCGCGAAATACGCTTCGGAGATGGCCGTGGAGCCGCTGGACGCCTCGATCACCGGCCGCCCGGCACGCAGCCAGCCATTGGTGAGCGCGTACAGGAACAGCGAGCGCGCCAGCCGGTGCTTGAGGCTGCCGGTCGGGTGGCTGGACTCGTCCTTGAAGTACAGGTCGATGCCCGGATAGCCCGGCAGTTCCATCGGAATCAGGTGGGTGTCGGCCGACCGATTGAAATCGGCTTCGATCTTCCGGATGGCGGCGGCCACCCACTGGCGCTGCGACATGGCAGGACTTGGCTGCAAAAGTAGCGGTAATTCTACCGCCGTCGCCTGCCCGCCTACGCAGCCAGCGCATCGGGCGGACAGCGGGGGCCGATGCTATGCTCGCCGCACCCGTCACTGCCCCGACTGTCCGTGCTGCATCGCCTGCTCCGCCTGCTGCTGTGCCTATGCCTGGTTGCCAACACGGCCACCGACGCCATCGCCGGCATGGCCATGCCGGCGAT
>NZ_JAGHWR010000146.1:0-724 GCF_017746155.1 Xanthomonas sp. D-36-1 | reverse complement strand
AGCTGCATGGATGAATCCTCTACATAAGGCGATAGTGTCGCGCATCTGCGGTGAGTTGATCAGACCTTCCCTAGGAAAGAGTCCTGCTACGAACTGCTCATAGCTATAAGCGGGATGAAAAACCAAAGCCTCGCTTCGCAAGTCAGAGACAGTCTCTTGCTCCACTTCGGAGCCATCGGTCCAGTCCCCTGGCCAAGAATCAGGATCAAATTGCGGAGCCTTGGGAATAGAACGATAGTGTTCTCGCAAATCTTCCAAGGCGACGCTCTTGCCGGTCCCCGGCGGACCGACTAGGAGCACATTCGGTTCGCGCTTCAAAGCTTCGAGCACCGCGTTGACGACCATCGGCGCACGAGGTTCGCGCCTCTTGGGCTCCTCCCACCCTATCGCTCCAAGCCCAGCACTTTGGGGCAGAGCGTTGATTGCAGCCACGACGTCTGAAGGGAGCTGATCCAATCCCCGGTCTGCAAGATTCGCTGGTGGGTTCTCAAAGTAAACTCGCGTATGAAGCTTCGCGTCTTCTCCTGCAAGCTTTACAGCAATCAGCCAGGGCTTGCTATCTTGGCCATTTATCGCATCGAACACTGCGTTAGCATCGGCCTCAGACTGCAAATCCGGAGACCCTTCCAAGCTAATTTCCGGACGCGAGCCGACTTGACCGACACGCCAAGGAGCAGGCGGATTATTCGTTTCCCATGGCCCCCTTCTCGTAGCGCTTGGCCAC
>NZ_JAGHWR010000145.1:0-4734 GCF_017746155.1 Xanthomonas sp. D-36-1 | reverse complement strand
AACGGAATTGTTCAGGGCGGACCACCTACCCTCATCCGCCCTTTCGGAGGACCTTCTCCGGTGCGAGAAGGCAGTGTGCATCGCAGCGTGTATCGCGTGCTGGTTGAAAGGCTGCACAGCTTGGTTCACCTGCGTCTGCAGCACGCATTGCATCTGATGCAAATATGGGGCTTGGAGCGTGGGGCTGTGCCTGTACCTGATGCAACAAGGGCCTTAGACCGTGGGACTGCACACGCTCTGCGGCCTTCCAAGTTGCCCACATCACCAGCAACCGCTCACCGCTGTTCGGCCACCGCCTTGACCCGACGCGTGAATTCGGCCAGTTCCGGCAAACCCGGATCCAGCTGATGCGCCTCGTCCTGCGCACGGCGGGCGAAGGCTGCGTCCTCCTGGCCCAGCCGTTCGCTCCCGACCGCCACCCAGCGCTGTGCAAGGCGGCGTCGCGCACCGGCCAATGCATCGGCATTGGGTGTCAGCGCCTGCCAGGCATCCAGGCACCCACGCGCGGCACGCAGGCGGTTGTTGCGCAGTTCGTCCTCGAAACAACGTTGGCTGGCCGGTACCACGCGCGCAGCTGCCCGTAGCACACGCGGATCGCGCGGCGCCAGCGCCTGCGCGGCACGCACGGCATCGTAGGCGCTGGCGCCGGGCGGTGTCATCCAGCGTTGCTGCGCTTGGGCATCGGCAACGCGCTGCAGCAATTCCCGCAGACGGCGCTCGCGCGTGCCCCGCGACAGGCTCGCGTCCGGGCCGCGCTGGGCCTCGCGCGCGCGCGCAATCGCTTGCTCGGCCTGCACGATCGACGCGGCGCCCGGCACCAATTGCTGCGCCTGACGCAAGGATTGCAACGCGTCGTCGAAGTGGAAATCCGCCGCCTGCCGGCTGGCCTGTGCGGCGTACTCGTCCGCCACCTGGTCGCGGCCCCGCTGGGCGATCCCATCGTCCGGTTCGGCAGCCAGCACCGCGTTGAAATCGCGCGCAGCCGGGGCCAGGCGACCACGTCGCAGCAAGGCCTGCGCACGTTGACGCCGCTGTTCCAGCACGCGGTGGTACTGGCCTTCGGTGAGCGGCATGTCGACATGCCCGGCGTCGTAACGCTTGGCCGCGACCAGCAATGCCGACGCCTCGCCGAGCTCATCGCGCGCCAGTGCTTGGCGTGCCTGCGCCAACAGATCGGTCAAGGCGTCTTCGCGGCCTTCCAGTGCGTCGGTGCGGTCAGGCGCCAGGGTCAGGATGCGTTGGTACAGCGGCAACGCACTATCCGGCGTGCCGTCCAGGCGGCCTTGCTGCTGGGCAACCGCCGCCTGCGCCAACAAGGCATCCAGCCCGACCCGACGCGCCTGCAGCGCGCGCAGCCGCGCCGCAACCGGGGCGATCTGCGCCTGCGGCGCCTCCAGGGCGGTGGCCAGCGCCAGCGCGCGCTGCGCTGCTGCGGCATCGCCTGCTGCAACCGCTGCACGTGCCTGCACTACCGCAGCAGCGCCGGTCCGCGCCAGCCCGGTCCGGGCTTCCCCACGGTCGCTGTCCAGTGCAAGTGCGGCGGCGAACAGTTCCCGCGCACCGTTGCCGTTGGCGGCGCTGAGCTGGCCGCGCGCCAAGGCCGCATCGCCCCGCTGCAACAATTGCTGGATGCGCGTGTCCGGCCACAGCCAATCGGCCAGCGGCCTGCGCAGCACGACCACGGTGAGCAGCAGACAGACGCACAGCGCCAATACCACGCGCCAGAGCGCACGGCTGCGCAGTGGCGCCCAGAGGCGGGGCGATCTGGCCCAGCGCGGGAGCGGAGACATACGGTGGCGTCCATCCTTGGCGCGACCTGACGGGGACGCGTTCACTGCTTTATGGTAGCCGTGGAGGTTGCGAAGGCGGCGTGGGCTCTTCGGGAATCGGGAATCGGGATTCGGGATTCGGGATTCGGGATTCGTCAGGCAAGCACAGCGCACAACTGCGTGCGCTGCCTGTTCCCAGACACGGAGCCGCTGAAATGTCCGGCTGGCTTAGCCCAGCCGCCGCACCTCGCTCACCCCGGGCAGCGCATCCAGCTTGCCAAGCAGGCCGGACAGCTGGCCGTAATCGCTGACCTTCAAGCGCAGCCGCAGTTGTGCCCTGCCGGTATCGCGCACGTTGTCGCTGTTGATTTCCAGCACGTGCGCGTCTTCCTGGGCGATCAGGTTGGTGATGTCCTTGAGCAACCAGCGGCGGTCCACCGCGCGCACCTGCACATCCACCTCATAGCCGCTGCCGGCCTTGCCCCACTCCACCGGCAACACGCGCTGCGGGTGGGCGGCCGCCAGGCGCGCCAGTGCCGCGCAGTCGGTGCGGTGCACGGTGATGCCACGGCCGCGGGTGAGGTAGCCGGCAATCGGCTCGCCGGCCACCGGCTGGCAGCAACGCGCCAACTGCACCAGCAAATTGCCCACTCCCTCGACGGTGAATTTGGATTTCCCCAATCCATCGCGCCGCGCGGTCGGCCGCGGGGGCGCCGGTACTGCCGGCTGGGACGCAGCGCGCTCGGCCTCCAGCAACGCACGGCTGACCTGGTTCGGGCCGGTATCGCCCAGGGCGACCTGGATATACAGCTCGTCGATGTTTTCGGCGTGGAATTTGCGCGCGGCCACGCTCAGATCCGCATGCTGCAGGCCCAGGCGCTTGAGCTCGCGATCGAGCAAGTCCTTGCCCGCCTGCACGTTGCGCGCGCGGTCCAGCTTATGGAACCAGGCGCGCACCTTGTCGCGCGAGCGCCCGCTGGCCAGGAAGCCGTTTGAGGCCAGCAGCCAATCGCGGCGCGGGTCCGCTTCCTTGGCGGTCATGATCTCCACGCGGTCGCCGCTGCGCAGCCGGTAGGTCAGCGGCACGATGCGGTCGTTGACGCGCGCGCCACGGCAGCGATGCCCGACCATGGTGTGCACGTGATACGCAAAATCCAGCGGCGTAGCACCTTGTGGCAGATCGATCACCTCGCCCTTGGGGGTCAGCGCATACACGCGGTCTTCGATCAGCTCGGCATCCAGCGCGCCGGCCAGCTCGCCATGCTCGCCCTCCTGCACCTGCTCCAGCAGCTGGCGCATCCACAGAATCTTGCGATCGAAGGCCTTTTCGCCGCCCTTGCCGCCTTCCTTGTATTTCCAGTGCGCGGCCACCCCGAGTTCGGCCTGAGCGTGCATTTCGAAGGTACGGATCTGGATTTCGATCGTGCGCCCTTCCGGGCCGACCACCGCGGTATGCAACGAACGGTAGTCGTTGGCCTTGGGCCGGGCGATGTAATCGTCGAACTCGCTCGGCACCGGCGCCCACAGCGAATGCACCGCACCCAACGCGGCGTAGCAGGCGGCCACGTCATCGACCATGACCCGCACCGCACGGATGTCGTACAGCTGATCGAACGACAGACGCTTTTTCTGCATCTTCCGCCAGATGCTGTAGATGTGCTTCGGCCGCCCGCTCACCTCTGCGCGCAGGCCCTGCTGGGCAAGCGCTGCCGACAAGGTGCGCTTGACCGCTTCCAGGTAGCGCTCGCGCGCCACGCGGGTTTCGTCCACTTCACGGGCGATGCGACGATAGGTTTCCGGCTCCAGATGCCGGAATGCCAGGTCCTCCAGCTCCCACTTCACCTGCCAGATGCCCAGCCGGTTGGCCAGCGGCGCGTGGATGTCGCGCGTGAGCTGGGCCAGCGCGCGGCGCTCATCCTCGCTCAGGCGATCGGCCACGCGCATGCGCGCCAGCTGCCGTGCCAGCAGGATCGGCACCACGCGCAGGTCGTGGATGATGGAAAGCAGCAGACGCCGCAACCCTTCGCTGTTGCGCCCGGCCTCGCGTCCGGCATGCAGCGCCCAGACCTGATCGGCTGCGTCCAGGCCGTCCAGCAGACCTTCCACCGCCACCCGCCGCTCCGCCGGTTGCCACGGCAGGCCCGCGATCACGCCACGCAAGGCAGGCAAATCGAACAGCAACGCCGCAATCAGGGTGGCTTCGTCGGCAGCCAGCAGTGCCAATGCATCCAGGGTGTCGCCAAGCAACGCCCACGGCACGTCACCGGTCTGCGCGGGCGGCAGCTCCTGCCAGGCCTGCGCCAGCGCATCGCGCACTGCGGGCGCGATCGAGGCCACGGCGGGACGCTGCAGCAACGCCTGCAGACGATCAAATGAGGAACTGGTCACAGCGGTGGACACGGCGGTGGGCAACAGCAGGGGGCTGACGACTACGGTAACGTGCGCGTCACCTTCTCCACAACGCGTTTTGCCGAGGCGCTCGCCACGCGAGACGACGCGCGTGCTTATGCCGGGTTCACCCGGCAACGTCTTGATTCGTAACCGCCCGGCGCGAAAAGCGACACGGCGCGGCAAAGGGTAGTTGGGACCGACGCACCTTTTTACGTGCCCTTTACAACTGCGCCAGACCGCCTGCCTATGCTCGGAGGACGTCGTGCGTTGCATCCAGCAGCCAGCGACGTTTTTCCCAACTGCGAGGTAGCCGTATGAAGACCTAGGGAAGGTCTGATCAACTCACCGCAGATGCGCGACACTATCGCCTTATGTAGAGGATTCATCCATGCAGCTGACGTTCGGTGACGCTGAGGGCTTGGGCAAGCGTAAGCAGACCCGGCGCGAGATCTTTCTTGCCGAGATGGAGCAGGTTGTTCCGTGGCAGCAACTGCTTGCCCTGATCGCGCCGCACTATCCAGTGTCGGGGCGGCCAGGTCGGCAGCCGTACGCACTGGCGACGATGTTGCGGATT
>NZ_JAGHWR010000144.1:0-1337 GCF_017746155.1 Xanthomonas sp. D-36-1 | reverse complement strand
CCGGCGATGGGGAGCGTGCGTCTGTGAACCGGGAAATTCCCGCGGAAAGCGCCAGAAATGGCGAAATTCCGAAGTTCCAAAAGCCACTCTTCGGAACGACGCCACCTTCCGCCCTGTCAGGTCTCGTTGTTCAGACCTTCCCTAGGCGCACAGGGCCTTCGATGAGATGACCGGCCGCCGGAGGCGTGGCGGCGCATCCTCCGAGCGACATGACGGCAAGCACTGCCAGAAACAGAAAGGGGCCGCGATGAAGGTCATGCTTGCCGACGGTCATCGTCTGGCGTGATTGAGGGAGCGTGTAGCCCTGGAGCGATGCGTGCATTGTCGACTTCCTTCAGATTCCTTCAGATGAAACCGCGGTCACGTCTTCGGCCATCCACTGCTTCAGCGTCAGCGTCTTCGCGCGCCGTCCATCGGATCCACTGGCCTGCCAGCATGGCACTGCACGAGCCGGGGCGGGCGAGCATGCTGGCCCATGGACGCACATCGCCGCCATGTATAAGTAAATTGTAATGTCTCCATTGCCAACCGGTGCGTCGCGCCCTGATACTGGCGCTCGCAGCGACCTCAGGAGGAGCCGGCGCTGACGACTCTGCAGAAATGGATGTTGGAGCAGATCACCTATCGAGATGCGTTCTTGGCAAATCCACCGCTGCAGGCCATCGCTTACGTGAGCGAGGTGCGTCGTCCCATGTCGATGGGGGAGGTCGACCGGCTGCTTGTCTCTTCCAGTGCACACAACTCGCTGGCCGCCATCACCGGTGTCCTGCTCTACGACGGCGCTCGATTCTTCCAGTATTTCGAGGGCTCACCCGCCGGAGTGCAGCACACCTACGATCGCATCAAGCGGTCTTCGCGCCATCACGTGATCGCGGAGGTCTACAACGGTTCCATCGTCGAGCGTTACTTTCCCGACTGGCAGATGGCGTGCCGGAAAGTGCTCCCCGGGTCGATCGTCGAGCTCAGCGCACAACGCTGGTCGCGCACACGCCTCGCGCTGTGGTCTGCGGGAAAAAAGCCAGAGCCTGTCTCCCGGTTGCTGGAGTTCTGGGAGGGAGCCACGCCCCGGCAGCTGATCTATGAAACCAGGCGCGCGTGAACGCTCTACCGCATCGCTAAGGAAGGTCTGATCAACTCACCGCAGATGCGCGACACTATCGCCTTATGTAGAGGATTCATCCATGCAGCTGACGTTCGGTGACGCTGAGGGCTTGGGCAAGCGTAAGCAGACCCGGCGCGAGATCTTTCTTGCCGAGATGGAGCAGGTTGTTCCGTGGCAGCAACTGCTTGCCCTGATCGCGCCGCACTATCCAGTGTCGGGGCGGCCAGGTCGGCAG
>NZ_JAGHWR010000143.1:0-968 GCF_017746155.1 Xanthomonas sp. D-36-1 | reverse complement strand
GTTGATCAGACCTTCCTTAGTGAGCGACTCGGTACGTCAGGGCCGCTACTGAAGTCTGAGCGTCTATTGATGACTCATGGATTGCTCTTACTCACCGATCCATGTTGGGCTTGGCCCAGAAGCGTCAGCGCAAAGCCCCATTGACAATCCGCTCAACGACTATCGGCTCTTGAGAGCCTGTAGTAAGCTGGCAGCCGTCCGCCTGAAACGCTACTCGATTTTCGAGCTTGGCCGAGAAGGACAGTATCTCGCGGATATTCGAATCACGTGATTGGTCGCATCAGGAGATCGCCATGCCACGCATCATGTCGAAGGGCTTGGCCGCAACACTTGCACTTGTCGGGGTTGCGGTACTTCCACTTTCGTCCTGCGCCAATGCGGACAATGCGCGCACTGCTTCGACACAGGAAGACCCCTCGATGACAGGAGCCAGCCCAATGCTTGACGAGATTTATGCTTCCCAAAAACCCGTTCGATTCGAGCAGATCGATGTGAGCAATATCGTTACGAAATACATACCGTTGGGCACTACAAAGGCGTCGGTGCTAGAGACCTTCGGTAAATCTCCAACCTCGAAGGTCGTTGAAGACACCGAAAGCAAGATTGTCGTCAGGGACAACAAGGGACAAGCGATGTTGGATCCCGATGCACGTTCCATCGTGATGACTTTTTCTTTGGATGCCGACGACAAGGTGACATACGTCGCAGCCGTTCATATCAAGAATCAGTAAGCCACAGGAGCACGTCATGGATGAGAAGATCGAAGTCGGGTACCGGAATATCGGGGCTGCTCTCGGCAAGGAATACCACCACAAGTTCCTTCTCTACACGGACAAGGAGGGCAACCAGCGCACTATTAGGGAAGGTCTGATCAACTCACCGCAGATGCGCGACACTATCGCCTTATGTAGAGGATTCATCCATGCAGCTGACGTTCGGTGACGCTGAGGGCTTGGGCAAGCGTAAGC
>NZ_JAGHWR010000142.1:0-3004 GCF_017746155.1 Xanthomonas sp. D-36-1 | reverse complement strand
ATTGATCAGACCATCCCTAAGGCTTGCCGGCCATTCCGCGCCTGAGCCAGCACTTGAAGCGCAGGCCACGCTTGAGATAGTTGACGAACCAACGCGTCGCGAAGCAATGGCTCGTCGTCGGCAATGAGGGCAGTGGGGGACAGGGTAATCATTGGGGCAGTTCGAATGGAAGCACGACTTCGGCTTTCGTGCCGCGAGGAAACTTTCCGACCAGGGTAAGGCTTGCCTCATCACCGAAGCTCAATGTGAGTCGATCCCGAAGTGTCGTAAGCCCTGTGCCAAGGCCCTGGTTGGATTTGCCAAGCCCTGCGCCAGTGTCTTCAACCACTAAGCGCCAGTGGCGCTCTGTAGCCCAGGCCTTGATCTCGATCTGCCCACCGTCCTCGCAAGGATCAATGCCGTGCTTAATGGCGTTCTCGACCAACGTCAGCAGCATGAGGCTGGGGCAATGGACTGCTTTGGGGTCAAGTTGCATGTCAACGCTATAGCTCAGACGATCGGGCATGCGCATGTGCATGAGTTCAAGGTAGGCGTTGGTGAGTGCAAGCTCTTCGGCAAGCGTCGTGGACGCATCGTTCAAACGCGGCACGGCTGCTCTCAGGTAAGCGATCAGGCTTCGCATGAGCACTGGCGCTTGCGGAGAGTGGATCTCAATCAGTGACTGGACATTAGCAAGCGTGTTGAACAAGAAGTGCGGAGCAACCTGTCGTTGCAGGAGTTGCAGTTGTGCATCGAGTGCTTGGCGTTCTAGGCTCACCCGCTGCATTTCAAAGCTCAGTGCCTGATGGCGCGCTAAGGCATCCTTTTGGCGGACCAAGGCGGCCAGTGCCACCCAAGGCCCGACCAGCATTGCTGTCACGGTGAGCATGAGAAACCCACTGACACGCTCGTTATCTTCCCAAAATGGAGGCGAGCCAGCCAGGGTGGTGAACAGATAAATCGAAAGGGTGCAGGGCAACACACATGCCCCGACGCCAACCACTTGGAGCACCCAACGGGCCAACCAGGACGGGAGACGCTTGGGCCAACGCTCGAATAACCCAAAGGTCAACAGCATGACGCTGCCGATTAGAAAAACACGCAGAATGAGCGGTGTCCAGCGATCCCAACCGAGCCCGAGCACCCCGGAGAGCAGGATGCAAATCGCCGAAACGGTCGCTACGCGCCGCCCGTTTAGAAGCGGCGGCACCGTTCGCAGGGTAGGCAGGGGTGTCTCAAGCGGCATGATGCCAAGCATAGCGGTAGTGAGTCTCAGTTACGCACTCAATCCCATGTTTGGCCACCACATGATCATTGTGGCAGCAGCACCGCCACCAAGCGTTGCCAGCGTCGATAGGCTGAGCATGACCACCACCGCCAGGCGCACCGCAAGACGCTTGGTTCTCTTGGCGAGAAAGTAGCCTTGCAGGAGCGCCAGAGGCAAGAGGGTTTGCAAGAACGCGAGGGAAGTGAGCGTTGGCCCAGTAAAGCTCTTTGGGTCAAACCCAATAGTAGCTTGGTTGATGACAAGCCAAAGCATCAAGCCAACTCGAAAAAACCAGACGCCACTCACGGCTAAAAACAGCCGTAGTGCCCAGCGGCGGTGGTGCTCAAAATTGCGGTTCCGAGCTGCGCGCCAAGCCATCGCCACGAACCACAAGATCAGAACTGCGTTGAAACTTGTCCCGAGGTGCTGCGGCAAATCGCCAGCGACGCCTTTGCGGATCCAAACGAGCGACAGGCCGCCGAGGGCTAAGGCAGTGGCCAAAACCATGTAGACCCGCCCGTTCCAGCGGTGGAAGGCAGGCGCATGTCGTCGCACGGCTGGCACGAGTTGAAAAAGCCCGCCAAGAATGATGGTCAACGCCATCAGAAGGTGCAGCCCCAAAACCCAGTTGAAGACATGGTCACCGGCAATGAAGCCCCGGTTCATGACTTCGTTCCAGCGCTCAGGGTGTCCAGAAAGCGTGCTTCGCCCGTAGAAGCTTGCGATGTAGGTGGCAAAGATGAGCTGCCCCAGTGCAGCGCTCACTACCCAGCCCATGGCAGCAATTCCTAGGGCCTTTTGACCGAATTCAGTGTTGTCCGGAGACCTGACTTGGCGCGACGTTAAGACCAGCAATCCAGGTAGTGTCATGGCATCAAGCTCAAATGAGGTGCGCCGAAGATGACCGCGAAGGAGACCGGGTGTCTCGGGGAATCAGACGAATGACGGTGAGGGTGGATGGATGACGGCGGGGCGGGCGGTTTAGATGGAACGTGCTACACCAAATCGAAGTCTGCGGGCCGAATACCTCTGCCAAGATTGCCTCTCGCATGGTCACAATCGCGCCTTGGAAAAAGCAGGGCACACTGAGCGAGTTGATCATCGTCGAAGGCTAGCTGATAAGCTTTTGGCAAGGCGATGTGATGTTTTGCCCACAACGCCTGGTGAGGCGAGCTTCGAAGACTTGCTCACGCGATATTGAGCACAAAGCCGCTTGATGGCACTTCTCCCCATCGCACAGCGCCGAACGGACCCAAAGCAGAACGCTTGATGCAACCGAGGACCCAAGGCATGGGGAGCATTGAGCCAATGGAAGAGGGGATGGCAAAAGAAGCGACGACGCGCCAAATCAGAAAAGCAAGCGGTGAGGCCAGCGACAGCGCGAACGGGCAGGCCTAAGAGCGAGTTTGGCGAGCCCGCGAACGGCCGCACTCATCAAAGACTGACAGTGCGCCTGCTCTTCCAGGCAATCAATGCCGGTAATGGCGCGTCATCTTCTAAGTGGAATCATCGCTAGATGGGTGATTCCAAGAAGCTGGCCACGTCCTTGAAGGCAAGAGGGCATGGGCGAGCACAATAAGCCTCCCGATTGACGTGAGGATTATTTGCCTTAGCTTGAATGGATGCGCGACATTGCCGACAACGCAGACCAGCTCATCCAAGACTACTTCAATAGTCTTGGCATGGTGCTTTGGAAGGACCTCACGCCAGATGACAATACATCACTTCGGTTTTGGCATCTAAGGAAGGTCTGATCAA
>NZ_JAGHWR010000141.1:0-3043 GCF_017746155.1 Xanthomonas sp. D-36-1 | reverse complement strand
TTGATCAGACCATCCCTAGGGACCAATGCTTGAACTGCTCACCGTAGGCTTCGGGTGGAGCGGCTTCTACGAGATGTCCGATGCACCAAGTGACTGTGACACCAGAACCAGTGAAGCACCCATTGCCACGCTGTGTCGCGCCCAGGATTCGTCCTATATCTTTACCCTGAGAGGGCTTCTCGCAAAGAAATAGCCGCATACCGCTCTACCCGAATGACGTTGCTGAAGTTCATGTGCAACAGCATGTCGGGACGGATTTAAGCGGGCAGCAAAGAAGCAGAAATGCAGCATGACCAGCTTGTTGAGTCGCACTCTCGATGTTTTTTAGCTCAACAGCTGGCGTCCTGGTCAATCCAATGACGCTGAGTAGTGATACGTTGCTTTGCATTGGCGCTAACTTGCATGCTGATATGTTTCTGATCATGCGCGGCGCGTATCAGAATTTCAGTCCAGTTCGGCGGTTCGGCCGTGACGACTGCATCGGCCATCAAAGCATTCTGATAGTCAATGAAAGCCATACTCTCATCCGGGATTGCTCCGACGACCACAGGGTCGTCGCTGACATCTTCGATGGTCGGTGACAGGCCGCGCTTCAACCGGCTGTCACTCGCACGGTTCACAAGATAACGTTCGCGCCATGCTTCACCCTGCGCGCGCTTCCCCTCTGCCTCCATGCTTCCTGTGTACTTCATGAGCCACATGTGCATGTAGCGCTGCCGTTGTTCGCTGTGCAGCAGCACAAGATCGTGAAAGCGTTGGTAGAACGCTTCATCATGACCGCAATCCAGGCTATCGCCCTCATGAGCAATCTCGTGCTCAATCAGTGAAAAAATGTACGCTGCTGTTCTGACCGGGGAAGATTTGAGCCGCTTCACGATGGTGACATCGACGGCGATGTAGCTACTGCCGTCGGTCCATGCCTCGGCAACGTTGGATTGACCAAGCAGAATGTGAAGTGATTTGCCCTCACGGACCTGGCCGCCGTAAACCGGCCGGCCCCCCGTGCACAGGGCGACGTAGTGGTGCATGCACCAACGCAACGCAGTCCATGCACGACGTGTCTCACGATCAAGCGCATCTTTCTCCGTAAGGATGCGCGTCCGCTCCACGAAAGCTTCTCGCAATGTCGAAAATGCCAGCAGTTGCGGGATATAGAGAGCGTTTATTCCCCAGTACTGAGCGCCGTTCAGTTCAATTTCCTGCCTAAGATTGTCGTGGATACGAGCGATACAGTCAGCAAACTCTTGGGCGCTATAACACCCGAAACGATCAAGGGTGACGGGATGCACGATCACGGCAATTCCTTCACGAGCGATAGCTTCCCCCTTTGGCACGTCGAAACCGCTTTCAACAACTGCAAACCTGCCGCCATGACGCTTGCCATGGCTGTAGCGGCATTTGCGCAAGAAATCCTCCATTGAAATGTGCCGCTTGCCAGGAAGAAGCGTCACGACTTCTTCCTTGGAATAGGTTTGCACAATGCCAGCGTCACCGGAAAGGAGTGTCCGAGCAGACTTCTCACGGCGCGCCTCTGTCTTGCGATGATTGCCGAGGCGAGAGGCAATCTGATCAGCCATCTGAACAAACTGCTTGGCAATTGCCTTCCATACCGGGCAAGTCTTGCGCAGGATTTCTGTGCGGGAAACATTCAATCCAATAGCTTTCTTAGACACGATGAGACCACCTGCGCCCCATACATGTCCCGAGTCGTGGCGCACCAGTACGCCCTGGTTGTAGATGGCGACGGCGCCGTCGGCTTTGACCCGGTACCAGGCGAACTCGTCTTCAGCATCCCAGCGTTCGCCGTGAGGGTCGCGGGTGATGCGATTCCCATTGAGTTCAACGCATACCGGGGTGTAACGAACCAAGTCCCGTATTTCCTGAAGGGTCGACATCAGCTCGACCTCGCTCAGGGCTTCATACCAGTCGCCCTTGATCGCACAACCAGGTGAAAGAGCCTGTAGCTCGTCCAGATCGTAGTGGTAACCCATGACCCGTGTATTGACGGTCATCTGCCAAACATTGGAGTACCAGGTTGTGGACGCGTGGGCCATGATTTGGCCGCGTCCAAGGCGGAAGCAGCCATAGGTTGCATCGCCCTCTTCGTGCGGCGTTCCAAACCGGCCGAAGTAGCGAATGACATCTTCGCGGCTCGCAAAGCCTTGACCGTCGTCATGGCACGAGAAGCCGGTGCGTGAAATCGATAGTTGAACGTTACTGGCTTTGGCATCCACTGAGTTCATCAGCAACTCGATGACGGCTTTGCCGATCGAGCCTGCCTGACTGTAGATGATGTGATGGATGATCTGTGGGTCGAGTTCAAACGGTAGGCGCATGGGGCCTCCTTGTTTCACTGAAGCGGGATTCGGATCAACGCCTCTCAGCCGCTAGCAATTGCTGGGGCACTGCTGGGGAATTTAGGGCGACGCCAAGCAAGGGTGCCGCCCAAATGCCGGCTCAAGGTGTAACGGGTTCCGAATCGCCATTGGCCGGTTTCTGGCTGAGCGTTACCGAGGCGAGGCGGAAGGGAAGAATGCCGACACGCCGAGCTTCGATCTTGAAGGTGGTGCGTTCGTTTTCGTCCGCATCCTCCCATTCGTCTTTAAGGATGGTCTGATCAACGAGTCCTGAGGATGCGGGCTCGCATTGCTTCGAAGTGTCACGTTCGGATGGTCGGATTTTTGCCATTTTTGGCGCAATTCGGATGTCACTTCCGGATTACAGGCGCACGTTTCCCACAACAGGCAGCAACTGCTTTCGCTTCATCCACAGGTTTGACAGCGCAAACAACGTCAGCACCTGCGCGGTGTTCTTGGCCAAACCGCGATAGCGCACCTTGGTGTAGCCGAACTGGCGCTTGATCACGCGAAACGGATGTCCACCTTTGCGCGCACACTGGCTTTGAAGAGTTCCCAACGCGCTTCCCGAGCACTCCCACGTTTGTTGCCAATGGCTTGAATCGTGGAGCGCTTGGCGGCAATGAAAAATGCAGCCTCGCAGCGCTGTAGCTCGTCGCGCTTTTCCGCACCGGTGTAGCCGCTGT
>NZ_JAGHWR010000140.1:0-3820 GCF_017746155.1 Xanthomonas sp. D-36-1 | reverse complement strand
AATCCGCAACATCGTCGCCAGTGCGTACGGCTGCCGACCTGGCCGCCCCGACACTGGATAGTGCGGCGCGATCAGGGCAAGCAGTTGCTGCCACGGAACAACCTGCTCCATCTCGGCAAGAAAGATCTCGCGCCGGGTCTGCTTACGCTTGCCCAAGCCCTCAGCGTCACCGAACGTCAGCTGCATGGATGAATCCTCTACATAAGGCGATAGTGTCGCGCATCTGCGGTGAGTTGATCAGACCTTCCCTAGGTTGGCTTGCCCTGACGCGTTACTACCATTCGGGCATTGCACTGAACACTGGAGGGTTCGGGCCAGGCTGGACCTTCTCGCACAGCCTGCGTTTGGCGGTCCAGGGTGACGCGCTGGGCCTGGTAGAGGGCAGCGGTTACGCCGTGCCGTTCCGCAAAGTGGGCTCGGACTATCGCGCGGCCAATGCCTCCGGCGAGCGTATCGCCGCCCATGGCGATCAATGGGTACTGTATCGCCAGGACGCGATCTACACCTTCGACGCCCAGGGCAAGCTGATCTCGCGCTTAGCGGAGGACGGCAGCGGGCTGATGTATGCCTACAACGCACGTGGACGGCTGCAGAGTATCGCCTCGCTGCAGGGCCGATCTATCGGACTCGTGTACGCCGACGACAGCGACGACGCGCTGATCACTGGTGTCATCTCCGCTGGCGTACGGCTCGCCAGCTACGGCTACGATCAACGTCGCTTGGTTACCGTTACCTATGCGGATGGTAAGGGCCGGACCTATCACTACGAGGACACGCGCTTTCCCCGGCACCTGACCGGCGTCACCACGGAAGACGGCCGGCGCTTCAGTACCTTCGCTTATGACGATGCTGGCCGCGCAATCTCCAGCCAGCACGCCGGCGGCGTCGATGGTGTCACGCTCGCGTATTCGTCCACCGGCACCGCGGTCACCGATGCCCTGGGCAACACGGTTGATTACACGATGACCACCGCGGGCGGCGAATCTCCGAAGGTCGCATCCGTGGCAAGAAGCGACGGCACGATGAGCTACGCCTACTATGATCAGGCAGCCGACTATCGCAGGAGGCTCAGCGCTATGACTGACAAGCTTGGGGTGCAGACCAAGCATAGCTATTCGGAGCTGACCGAGAATGGCGTAGATATCAATGTCCACACCGTCCAGGAAGCGTTTGGACTTCCGCAAGAACGTACGACCACGACCCGGGCGACCGCCGGCTCCAACCGGATGCTTTTAATCCAAAGCACTGGACGCACTATTTCCTACACCCGCAACGATCGGCTTCAGCCCATTCAAGTGTCGACGATTGGCGCAACGTCCAGCGAGAGGCGTGACGTGGCTTACAGCTACTGCGAGGCATCCGATGTCGCCGCAGTAGGTAGCACCTGCCCGGTCCTGGGCTATTTGAAGTCCATCGATGGCCCGCGCACGGATATCGACGACCGTACGACCTATAACTATTACCCCATCGATGCTGCCGGATGCGAGACCGGCACCGGAGCGTGCCTGTACCGCAAGGGTGACCTCAAGCAGACCATCAATGCCCGTGGCCAGATCCGCGAGAATCTGAGCTATGACGCAGCAGGTCGTGTTCTTTCTGCCGTTGACGAAAACGGGGTGCTAACCGATTACAGCTACCATCCGCGTGGTTGGTTGGTATCGACCACAGTGCATGGCGCTACGTCCGCGCAGAATCGCGTCACCACGTTCGAGTATTGGCCCACCGGCTTGGTCAAGCGCATCACCCAGCCCGACGGCACCTACGCCACTTTTGTCTACGACCAGGCCCAACGACTCACCGATGTCACCGATACGCTGGGCAATACCCTCCATTACGTGCTCGATAAGGCTGGCAATCGTCTGGAGGAGCAGACCAAAGATGCTCAAGGCGCGCTCAAGCGCAGTTTGAGCCGTATTTATAATCAATTGGGCCAACTGGAAACGCAGGCGGACGCGGCTGCAAACCCTACCGACTACGCCTACGATGCAAACGGCAACCTGCGCTTGATCACCGACGCATTTGGCCGTGGCACCCTGCAAGAGCACGATCCGCTCGGTCGGCTTGTGCGCACCTTGCAGGATGTCGATGGCATCAAGGCCGAAACCAACGTGGGTTACGACACGCAGGATCGTCCGTTGCAGGTCAAGGACCCCAAACGTTTGGACACGCGCTACACGTACAACGGGCTCGGCGACCTTCTAAAACTGACCAGCCCGGATACCGGCGTCACCAGCTACACCTACGACAGCGCCGGCAACCGCGCCACGCAGACCGATGCGCGCGGCGTCACCTCCAGCTACGCCTACGATGCGCTCAACCGCGTCTTGAGCATCAGTTACCCAACCGCCGCCTTCAATGTCAGCTATACCTATGACGTCACGCAAAGCGTGTGCGCCAGCGGTGAGACGTTCACCGTCGGGCGCCTGGCTAAGCTCCAGGATGGCAGCGGCACCACCCAATACTGCTACAACCGCTTCGGTGAGGTGGTGCGCAAGGTGCAGACGGTCAACGGCAAGGTGCTGGTGCTGCGCTACGACTACACACCCGGCGGCCGCCTGCGGTCGATGGTCTACCCAGACGGCACTACGGTCGATTATGTCCGCAACGCGCAAGGCCAGACGACCGAGGTTGGGATGACCGCACAAGGCGGCAGCCGCCAACGTCTGCTGAGCGGAGCGACCTACTATCCGTTCGGTCCTTCCGCCGGCTGGACCTACGGCAACGGCCGCAAACTGGCGCGTATGTACGATCTTGACTACCGCCCGCGCGTCATCCAAGACACCCGCGCGGGTGGCTTGGAAATCGGTTTCGGCTTCGATGCCGTTGGCGACCTCACCGCTCTGACCCCGGCTGGCAATCCGACACCAGAGCTACGACTGGATTACGACGCCCTCGGTCGGCTCACAGCGCTGAAAGACGGAACCGCCAATACCGTGATTGACGGCTACAGCTACGATGCCACTGGCAATCGCCTGAGTGCCAAGGTCGGTGGCGCCACCCAGGCCTACACCTATCCGACGACCAACCACCGCCTAAGCGCAGTCGCAGGCGTGGCACGCACCTACGACAAGTTGGGTAACACCCTCACCATCGGCGGCAAGGCACGTGAGTACCTATACGACACCACGGGCCGTATGACTTTGGTCAAGCGGGCAGGTGTTGCTGTCATGAACTACCGCTACAACGGTCGCGGGGAACAGGTACGCCGTTACCTGGGCACCAACAATACTTACACCCTCTACGATGAGGCCGGCCACTGGCTCGGTGACTACGACACCAACGGTGCACCCAAGCAACAAGCGATCTGGCTGGACGATTTGCCGGTGGGCCTGCTGGCCAACGGTGCTCAACTGCATTACATCGAACCCGACCACCTCGGCAGCCCGCGCGTCGTCGTCGATGCCACCCGTGACGTTGCCGTGTGGAACTGGAGCCTGAAAGGCGAAGCATTCGGCAACACCGCGCCCAACCAGGATCCGGATGGGGATGGCACCGCGATGGTGTTCGACATGCGCTTTCCAGGGCAGCGCTTTGATGCGGCGAGCGGGTTCAACCAGAACTACTTCCGGGATTACGATGCTGCTATTGGTCGATATGGGCAGAGCGATCCCCTGGGACTACCTGCGGGCTTGGCAACCTATGGATATGTTGGATCCAATCCGTTCAATGCAATGGATCTATATGGCCTGCTGGAACTAAGGAAGGTCTGATCAACTCACCGCAGATGCGCGACACTATCGCCTTATGTAGAGGATTCATCCATGCAGCTGACGTTCGGTGACGCTGAGGGCTTGGGCAAGCGTAAGCAGACCCGGCGCGA
>NZ_JAGHWR010000139.1:0-4254 GCF_017746155.1 Xanthomonas sp. D-36-1 | reverse complement strand
AATCCGCAACATCGTCGCCAGTGCGTACGGCTGCCGACCTGGCCGCCCCGACACTGGATAGTGCGGCGCGATCAGGGCAAGCAGTTGCTGCCACGGAACAACCTGCTCCATCTCGGCAAGAAAGATCTCGCGCCGGGTCTGCTTACGCTTGCCCAAGCCCTCAGCGTCACCGAACGTCAGCTGCATGGATGAATCCTCTACATAAGGCGATAGTGTCGCGCATCTGCGGTGAGTTGATCAGACCTTCCCTAAGTGACGCACGCCCACGTCGTTGACCGGCGTGGATCGGTGGATTCCAAGCGGCATGGCCGGCCTTCACCGGTCATGCCGCTGTTGCGTGAGCGCAGCTGGTCAATGGCTTGCACTACACATCAGTAAGTCGTCGACTTGCCCGAATCCCGAATCCCGAATCCCGAATCCCGAATCCCGAATCCCGACCCGCAAAGCCCTGCGTCGCGCACACTGAGACCGTCAGCCACTATCCTGCTGCTTCAGCAACGATGGGCAAGAACGATGGCGAAGGCGAAAACGGCCTATGTCTGCGGCGAGTGCGGTGCCGAGTACACCAAGTGGCAGGGGCAGTGCACCGAATGCGGTGTCTGGAACACGCTGAGCGAAATCGTGCTCGAAAGCGCCACTCCGGGCGGCAAGACATCGCCAGCGGCATCGCGGCGTAGCGGCTGGGCCGGCAAGGCCGAGGCACCCAAGATCACTGCGCTCAAGGACGTGCAGCAATCCGAGCAGGCGCGCGTTTCCACCGGTATCGGCGAGTTCGATCGGGTGCTGGGTGGCGGGCTGGTGGAAGGGGCGGTGGTGCTGATCGGCGGCGACCCCGGGATCGGCAAGTCGACGTTGCTGCTGCAGGCGCTGGCGAGCATGGCCTCCACGTTGCCGGTGTTGTATGTGACCGGCGAGGAATCGCTGGCCCAGGTGGCCGGGCGCGCGGTGCGCCTGGATCTGCCGCTGGAAGGCCTGAACGCCCTGGCCGAAACCGGCATCGAAAACATCCTGCAGCACGCCAGCGTGGCGCGGCCGAAGCTGATCGTGGCCGATTCTGTACAGACCTTGTGGACCGAGTCGTTGACCGCAGCGCCGGGCTCGGTGAGCCAGGTGCGCGAGAGCGCGGCGCGGCTGGTGCGCTACGCCAAGGAAACCGGCACCGCAGTGTTTCTGGTTGGCCATGTGACCAAGGAAGGCGGCATCGCCGGGCCACGCGTGCTCGAGCACATGGTCGATGCGGTGCTGTATTTCGAAGGCGAGAGCGGCAGCCGGTTCCGCCTGCTGCGTGCGTTCAAGAACCGCTTCGGTGCGGTCAACGAACTGGGCGTCTTCGCCATGGGCGAGAAGGGCCTTAAGGAGGTCTCCAATCCGTCGGCGATCTTCCTGTCCGGCGGTAGCACCCAGCAGCCGGGCAGTTGCGTGATGGTCACCCGCGAAGGCACCCGCCCGCTGATGGTGGAGGTACAGGCGCTGGTGGATGCATCGCCGTTGTCCAACCCACGTCGGGTTGCGGTGGGTCTGGAGCAGAACCGGCTGGCGATGTTGCTGGCGGTACTGCATCGCCATGGCGGTATCGTGGTGGGCGACCAGGACGTGTTCGTCAATGTGGTGGGCGGCATCCGCGTGCAGGAAACCGCGGCCGATCTGCCGGTGCTGCTGGCAGTGCTGTCGTCGCTGCGCGACCGGCCGCTGTCCGAAAAGACCATCGCGTTTGGCGAAGTGGGGCTGTCCGGCGAAATCCGCCCGGTGCCCAATGGCGAGGACCGCCTGAAGGAAGCGGCGACGCATGGTTTCAAGCGTGCCATCGTGCCCCGCGCCAATGCGCCCAAGACCACTAGCATCAAGGGCATGGAGATCATTGCGGTGGAGCGCTTGAGCCAGGCATTGGAAGCGGCGGCCGACTGAAGCCGCGCGGCGCACGGGATGTTGCGATAGGCCAGGTCAGCGACCTGCCGACGCGACGCAAGCACCGCCCTGGCCATGTTCGGGAGCAGCATGCAGCCATCGTTCCGGCCGACTGCCGGACGAGCATCGATGGTCGCCCGGCTTGGTCACTACAGTGCGGCTGGGGCTGCCACCCTCAGACAACGCTGAGCGCAGAGGCGTCGCGCGCCTTTCAGACGTGCTCCGTGAGGTAGGCACGGCATGCGCCGCGGGCGACCGGACGCCTGCAAACCGTTTGTCGGACAAACGCCGGGATTTGTATTTGGTTGTCGAGAAAGCGTTTTCAGAAAGAGTGGGGCTATGGCAACATGCGCGGCCCGTTGCACTGTGCACCGGATCACAGACACCGCTCACTGCCGTTTTCAGGAGAATCACGATGGAATGGATGTTGCTGCCGCTCAAGCGCTACGCCGACTTCAACGGTCGCTCGCGTCGCAAGGAATACTGGATGTTCGCGCTGATGCAGTTCCTGGTGCTGTTCGTGTTTGGCGGCCTGTTTGCCGTCGCCGCAGTGGCGATGGGGAACGAGAACGGCCCGGGCGCGCTGGCTTGGCTGATCTGTGCGGTCATGGTGATCGCTTGTCTGGCGTTGATCGTGCCCGGTATTGCAGTCACGGTGCGCCGCCTGCACGACCAGGACAAGTCCGGCTGGTTTTACCTGATCAGCCTGGTGCCGTACGTTGGCGCTTTCGTGTTGCTGGTCTTCATGTGCATCGAAGGTACGCCCGGCCCGAACCAGTACGGCGAAAATCCCAAGCAGTAACTCGCGCGCTATGAAAGCGGACAACGGCGCAGGGGTCTCCCTGCGCCGTTGTCGTTTGTGAGTGCGCCAACGGCGCCATTGCGCGGCGGAACGTCACTGCTCCGCAGACCGGGCGTCCGCATCCGGACCCCAGACATGGAAGGTGGCGACACAGCGACATGCTTGGGGCGTCTTTCGCTCAGCAGTCCCGGCAGCAGACAGTGCCTCATTCGTCGCTGCCACATCGCTGCATAGATGCAGCGATATCGCTCAACGCTGATCAGCATGTACCCTGCACTGTGGAGTGAGCGATGCAGCTGCAGTCGCATGGCCGGCACCTGCAGAACTCGAATTGCGGCGCAGCCTGCGGGCCAGGTGCGCGTGTCGATCGTTCTGCCTTTGATAGCGTGCCGACGCCCATCGTGTCATCAATACCCTTCGCTTTAACGCAAGCGAGAGTGCGCAATGCAGATCGCAGATCGGCAGCGGTGCGCTTGCTCAGCAGGCGGCTGCGTGATGTGCAGGGCCAAGGCTTGGGCTAACGGCCTTGCTCATTGTCGTTGCCTCCGTATCGTGCAGCGCGAGCTCCAACTTGTAGCCGTGCGAATAAACGGTTCTGATGCGCACGGCGCTGCTGTCACTGCTCAGCTGCAGTTTCTTGCGCAACTTGTAGATGTGCTGCTCCATGGTGCGGTCGGTGAATTCGGTGTGGCTGCCCCACACGGCCTTGGCCAGTTGGCAACGCCGGAAACACACGCCGGGGCTGGAAAAGAGCAGCCAGGCAATCGAGAACTCGCGTGCGGTCAATGCGATCGGCTTGCCTTCCAGATAGACGGTATTTTCATCGCGGATCAACTTGTATGGACCAACGCTCAGGTGCTGCGTCTCGGGGCAGGCATGCGCCACCGGCGATATCGCCAGCGCCGCGCGCACGTGTAACTCGTGCGAATTGAAAGGCAGCGCAAGGACCTCCTGCGCGCCTGCGCGATACCAGGCCAGAATGTTGTCTGCGCAATCGAAACGTCCAAGCACGATCAACGACGTGGGCTGGCCGCTATGGCAGCGTTGCCAGGCCAGCAGTGAACTGTCATCGGCGGCGACACAGCTGGCATCGAAGATCAGCAGCTCGCACGGCGAATGCCGCAGCGTACGCAAAAGCTCCAGTTCATCGGAAAACGTCGAGACATTGCGCGCAAGCGGTGCGAGGCTGGCGTTGACCTGCGAGACCAGGCGCGCATCCTGCGTCAACAGGAACACCGATCCGGCGTTGGGGGGAGAGTGGTCGTTCATTTAGGCGGCCTTCGCGTGTCGGCGTACAAGCCACGCATGGGACGGACGCCGGTGCCGGTCGGCCAATGCCAGGACAAAATCCATCTTCAAAGATCGCTGCATCGTCGGACCAGTCGGTTGGCGGGGGAGAGTCCAGCGGAGCTGGATGAATGGTATGTACCATTGCAGGGACCAAAAGTTTCACGCTTGCGTACGCGTCTTCGGATTTGTCGCCAGCGGCTTTAGCTCGCGCTCATTTAGGCGTAACAGAGCTCTTACGGTAATCCCCCCACTTTTAG
>NZ_JAGHWR010000138.1:0-3917 GCF_017746155.1 Xanthomonas sp. D-36-1 | reverse complement strand
TTGTTCAGACCTTCCTTAGGGAGTTGTTGCCATGAATTCGTCCACATTGCTCCCTTTCAAGCGATCCGCCTTGGCTGACCAGATGCGCTGCGCCTGCATGGCGTTCGCAGCGACATTGTTAGCAGCTCCTGCAGCGGCAGTTGACTTGCCAGATGAGCCGCTGCAATCCAGCGGTCGTGTTTCACCCAACATTTTGTTCATTCTGGATGATTCTGGCTCGATGAGTGAGGACTCCATGCCGGATGTCTTGCCGGGGACCACGCCCATCAATATTGCAGAGCAGGCCTATAGTAGAAATACCATTTACTATAACCCTGCGTTTGACTACAAGCCGTGGTTAAATCCAGACGGTAGCCAAATGACTGGTGGTCTTAGTTATTCGAGTGTGTATACGGATAACTCATTCTTGACCGGATCGGCGAATCTGCAGTCTGCTGTACGCACATTCTATGTGCCAAAAAATCTGGCTGCTTCTGCAGCCCAGCTTGCCAATGTTAACAACTATTGGCGCTATCAGATCCACACGGATGGACGTATCGTAAGAAGCGAGTATTTGCAGAACGTATCGGGTCAGCAGGGACTTGCAGGGCGAAATTGTGATTCCAGTGGTTCGGGCTGGCAATGGAAGAATTGTACGTTTGCCTTGCCGAATCCTGCTCTCCGCAGTGATGAAAGTTCAGAGCGGGCTAATTTTGCAATATGGTATTCCTACTATCGCACCAGAATGAAGGTGGCGAAAGCTAGCGCGGGTCAGGCTTTTTCTGACCTCAATACCTCGGCGAGAGTTGGCTTTCGGACAATTTGGCGTAGAAACAAAACCGGAAATATAATCACGCAAGATAATCCAATTCCAATTGGTCGCAACGATGGACTGTTCGATGATCCTAACGGTGGATCGGGCGCGAACAACAACAAGACGATCTGGTATGACCGCCTATATGGTGCCTCTGGCTCGGGCGCAACGCCTCTCCATGGCGCGTTGACCGATGCTGGGCTGTACTACAGCAGCGCGGCTGCCAACGGACCGTACGGTCCGCAGGCTGGGAGCGCGCAGTTTTCTTGCCGTCAGAATTTTACTATTTTAACGACAGACGGGTACTGGAACGGCAAAGATAACTACACGGACGTTGCCAACGAGCAGGATAACGTAGCTGGGCAAACAATCACTAGTCCCACACGTGATACATATACTTATAGGCCGGAGCGTCCGTATGCTAGTTCAGATTCGGATACGCTAGCTGACGTAGCAATGCGGTTTTGGAAAAATGATCTTCGTACTGATCTTGTAAATAACGTGCCCACTTCCAGTCGTGATCCTGGCTTCTGGCAGCACATGGTGACGTATGCAATCTCTATTGGTGCATCGGGCACCTTAAATCCGGAGACCGATCTGCCGCCGCTGACTGCGGGAACTCTGAACTGGCCCACGCCGAGAAATAACACGATCGTTAACGTGGACGATCTGTGGCATGCCTCCGTTAATGGTAGAGGGGATTTTATTGTTGCAAGTAATCCCGATGAGTTCACTCAAGCGTTAAAGGCATCGCTGGCGTCTATTATCGAACGTGCCGGCGCGTTTTCCAATCTATCCGCGAACTCCACCCGGGTGGACAGTGCGACGCTCGCTTTTCAGGCAAGCTTTGTGTCCGGCATCTGGTCCGGGCAGTTGCGCGCATTTCCTGTTACCGCTTCAGGTACTTCGGCGACTCCAAGTTGGAGCGCTTCTGCCGGGATCCCGACGACAGGTCGCAAGGTTTTCACCTTCAACGGTACGGCCGGTGCCACGTTTCCCACTGCAGCGCAATTAGTGCCTCTGGCCCGGAGTGCCGCTCCTGCAGTGAGTGGTGCCGACAATGCTGCATATATTGCAGGCTCTCGCACGAGGGAGCTTTCCAATGGCGGAACGTTGCGTAATCGCACAACAGTGCTTGGAGATATTGTCGGTTCCTCACCTGTATTTGATGCGCAAACAAATACTGTTTACGTAGGTGCCAATGACGGCATGCTACATGCCTTCGACGCAAGCAATGGCGCCGAGGATTTCGCTTACGTTCCGGCGGCTCTCAATTTCAATGACTTGAGCACATTGAGCCGGCCTGACTACGAGCATAGATATTTCGTGGACGGTCCAGTCATTCTGTCGCGACGCGACCAGACGCCGGACGCGAGCATTCTGGTAGGAACACTTGGGCGGGGAGGAAAGGGTCTGTATTCGCTTGATGTTACCAACCCCGACAGCTTTGTTGCTAGCCGCGTCAAATGGGAGAGGACTGAAACGCCACTTAATAACATGGGCTTGATTCTTGGGCAGCCCATCATTGCCAAGCTCAACAACGGCGACATGGGTCTAATTGTCCCTAATGGTGTAAATAGCACGAGCAACCGCGCGGCTGTGCTCATTTACCGACTTAGTGATGGGGCTCTTCTGGCCGAAATGGACACTGGGGTGGGATCCGCCACTAATCCGAACGGCATGTCGGCGCCGACTATTCGGGACGTAGATGGTAACGGGACTGCGGATTTCATATACGCGGGTGACATGCTAGGAAACATGTGGAAGTTCGATATTAGTTCCGCTAGCCGCACTGCCTGGAGCAATGCGAGCAGTCGTCTTCGTATGTTCACCGCAACCAGTCCGACTGGGCAGGTGCAACCCATCACCTCGTCGCCGGTAGTTGCTCGTGATCCTTCAACGTTCCAGCTATGGGTCTTTTTTGGCACCGGTCGTTTTATGGAAACTGGTGATACAGCAGATCGAAGTGTTCAGACCTTTTATGGATTAAAAGACGGCACAGCTACGGTCGCGAAAAACACACTGCAACAGAGAACTATCGCGGCGGTTGCCACCGACAGCGATACTGGGCGCACGGTACGTGCCTTCGAACTGCCTTCAGCACTTCCGGCTGGTCGTAATGGCTGGTATATCGATTTGGTAAATCCGCCCACGCCTCCCGGCACTCCGATCGGCGAGCGTGTTGTCAGCGATCCTCAGGTGGTCAACGATGTACTGAATTTTTCGAGCATCATCCCCAGCAGCGATCCGTGTCTGCCGGGTGGCACTGGCTTTCAGAACGCATTAAACGCGTTTACGGGGGCGAGCTTGTCCGAGTCGTTCTTCGACATCAATGGTGATGGGTCATTCGCAGACGAGACAGTGCCAGTGGGTGGTAGTACTGGTTCGCCTGGGACACCGGCAGCGACTGGGTCGGTGGGCCTCGGAGGAATGGGTACAACCGGCAACATCTTGACTGGCGGTGGCGGCAGTGGCGGCGGACTCATCTGTACGAACCTGTCGAATGCGACGGTAGAGTGCCAGCGCATTCGTGAGGCGCGTCGTACATCTCGTGTCTCTTGGCGCGAACTATTGAAGGAGATGTGAAAATGAAAACTGTTGGCAAACGACGTACGTCTGCAGGCTTTACCTTGATCGAGCTGATGATCGTAGTCGCTGTTATTGCGGTCCTAGCTGGTATCGCGATGTACAACTACCAAGCCGCAGTGGTGCGTGCTAAACGCTCGGCGGCGACGAGTTGTCTACAGAGCGGTGCACAGTATATGGAGCGTTACTACACGACCTACATGTCGTACAACAATGCCGGCACTCCGCCAGCGCTGCCGCAGTGTGATTCAGGGGTCGCAAGCAGTTATACGGTGGCACTTGCACCTTCAGCAGATGGAAGGAGCTACACCATCACTGCCACGCCAATTAACCAGCAGGCAAGAGCCGATACGAAGTGTGCCGCTCTCTCGATTCTCCAATCGGGCGAGCGCCGAGAAAGTGGTACTGCCACGTCTGTCAGCGATTGTTGGTAATTGCGCGCGTTTTTGTCTCGCGATAGTGCAGGCGAGTAGAGCCAGTGGCTAGGACGATGTTTTGTGTAGTGGCTGGTATAGCTCTAAGGAAGGTCTGAACAACG
>NZ_JAGHWR010000137.1:0-1129 GCF_017746155.1 Xanthomonas sp. D-36-1 | reverse complement strand
GCGATGGGGAGCGTGCGTCTGTGAACCGGGAAATTCCCGCGGAAAGCGCCAGAAATGGCGAAATTCCGAAGTTCCAAAAGCCACTCTTCGGAACGACGCCACCTTCCGCCCTGTCAGGTCTCGTTGTTCAGACCTTCCCTAGGCGCTGGGCATGATTTATCTGAAAAGACCGGCACCCTGCGATCCAAGAAGATCAGGAAAGTCTTGGAGGCAGCGATTTGAAATTGGTTCGCACGCCCCGCCCCAGATCACAAGAGAGCCTCGCCGGCTACATCCTTCGCATCTGCGAGAAGAATGGATACCACAGTCCATCCCTATTCATCGGCGCCTACAGGTGGAAGGCCAGCGGTGTCTACCACCTGACCGCCAAAGAATTGAGTTCTTGGACGGCTATCCCTGAGGACGATTTCTCAGAAGTTGTGATTCGCCATGAGAAGTCAACTGGGATGCGCTACACCACCTTTGGACCATCACTGATGTTGAACGCACATCTTGATCTCGATGCTGTTGCGGTCTGTCCCGAGTGCGTAGGGCATGACCTTCCGCATCTTGCTGTGTTTCACATCAAGTGGGTAGTCGCATGCCCGCTGCATCGCAAGGCTTTGATCAGGAAGTGCCCAGCCTGCAAGACCCAGCTCAACTCGGTTCGTCCTTCTCTGACAACCTGCCGGTACGGACACGACGTCTTGGAAAAGTTTCCGCCCAGACCGCTGGACCCCAACTACCTTGATCTTCTTAGCGTCATGCACGAGGCGTTTGATGAAGGTGTTGCAATGAATGTACCCGAGGAAGCGTCTCATCTCCGAGGTATCAGTACGCTCAGCCTTTGTACGCTCCTGGATGCACTGACCAATTTGGTTCTTGAGCCACACCAACCCATCATCGAGAAGACACCCATTACCGGTGGCTCGACTGTTCCCTTGAGCGCTGTTCCTTGGCTACTGACAAGCTGGCCCCATAACCTCCATCGCTACTTGGATGCTAGGGAAGGTCTGAACAACGAGACCTGACAGGGCGGAAGGTGGCGTCGTTCCGAAGAGTGGCTTTTGGAACTTCGGAATTTCGCCATTTCTGGCGCTTTCCGCGGGAATTTCCCGGTTCACAGACGCACGCTCCCCATCGCCGGCAG
>NZ_JAGHWR010000136.1:0-2884 GCF_017746155.1 Xanthomonas sp. D-36-1 | reverse complement strand
GGATTGTTCAGAGTTTCCTTAGTGTCGTCTCCCACCAACTCACGCTGGCGAACACGTCGTCCGAATACCACCACTTGTTTGAACTGTGTATCGACCGCACGGTAGATGCTCAGATCAGCGAAGTGACGTGTCAGCCACCCGACCAGTTCGGGGTCGAGCACGTATGACGGCACCATAAAAATGAGGATGCCGTCGTATTGCAGGAACTGCAGCGTCCTCTGGTAGAAAAGCTTTTCGAGACGGGCACGGCCCTTGCCCTCGTAGCCAATGTTGCCATTGGCATCTCTAGCTAGATCGCCGTAAGGAGGGTTAAGCCACAGCAGGCCGAAGCTCTGCCGCGCAATCACTGTGTCCATAACATCGCCATGGAGGCAGTGGTCGACCAGTGAGTGAGCGTGGTTTGCACGCTCCTGGTCGTACTCAACCGCGAAAGAGGTGGTCCGCTCGTGCCCGAGTACGTGTGCAGCTTCTGCGATGGCAACGCCTTCGCCGGCACAGGGATCGATGATGCACATTGGCCCATCGCTGGGCGCCAGTGCGGAAAGCGCCCGTTCGAGCGTGGCTTCGTCGGTCGGGTAGTACCCGTTCTTGGCGAAATTGCGGGCAAGCCGCGGGAACATGAGTGCCATAGCAGTCTCCTAATTGGCTAGGGAAATGAAAGGCAGAAGCGCGCGGGGTGCGCGCAACTGCGTGACAGGTAGATCAGGCCATCACATCAATCAGCAACTTCGGGTCAGCCGACTGCGGATGGGCAGTGAGGACACCGCTACGAATCAACTGACTCAATGCCTCAGTAAGCGTCGGGACATCGAGCGCCAACTGAAAACCTTGCAGTGGACCGAGAGCTACAGGCATGTTCTTGAGCATGAAGCGCTCGCGTAGCAGCGCCAGTACCGGCTCTTGCCAGTGATCAAGCAACGGTAGCGGACAGGTATCTTTGACGAGGTGCCACAGTCGTAAGGTCGGATCAGTTGCGTGGCGCGGCAGCAGTGCAACCGCGCTGGCGTTGCTCTTATCAGGTCGAATGCAACGCCGGTCGAACAGCCAAAGATTGACTATGGAACCAAACAGCGTGCGGCGATATGCGCGGGTTAGTCGCTTTTCAAAACGATCGATTGACCCGACGAATACGGGGACATTGCCCCCTTGTTCGTTGATGAGATGAAGCTGATCCAGACCATCCTCGTCGCGACCCAGGGTCAACCGAGCCAACAACTGCTGGACCGCAGTATCACGAGCCCATATTGAGAGGAAAACTAGATCACCTTGATCGCCGCAGACAAAGGCGTCGGCCATAAGGTCGCTGCACTCGTCGATGCGATAGAGAGGGTGTGTGAAAGCACCGTTAGACATGCTGGTGTCCTCGTAGATAGCGAGGGGCAGCAACGCCCGCGGGGGCAAAGCTGCCCCGTGGGATGGAAGAAAGAGCCGCTAATCGGCTTCGAATTCGCCCTTGTGCGGATTGAACCGCAACACGACCCCTACATTGCGGATCGGCGTGTGGCCAGCGAGATACATGTTGATCCGATAGCGAGGCCGAAAGCTGATCGCGTCTCGCGCCTGTACCTCTGTCAGGCCAGATTGGATTAAGTACTGCACTAACTCATCGTCAGACGAGTCTTCATCGTTGGAAAGCTGACCCTCAACCAGGCCTAGCAGTTCGGGTGATAGGGATTGCAGCGAGGTCTTCATCGTGCACTCCTAGTACGAACCGCAACCCGCTGGGCAATAACCCAGCTCGATGCCGTGCGTGCAGCAGCCATTCTCGGCATTCCAGTTCTGAGCCTCCTGCCTCTCGGCAGGTGTTGCGTAGCTCCATTCGTGTGTTGCAATTTGCAAAGCATGCGCACGCTGTGTTTCGGGCAATCGGACAACGAGACTATCAATCGTCGAGCTGAAGCGGTCGACGTAGTATTCGTAAGACAAGCCGCAACCATTGTTGGCCTGTGCGGCAACGGTCTCACAGACGGCGCGCCACATATTTTCATCAAGCGCAGCGTCAGCATCACCGGAGAGCTGTAAGTCTGTATTGCAAGCAAATATCGACATGATAGAGACCTCAAGAAGAAGGCCAGAGTCCTCCCCGGCCGGGAAGGAACTCCAGCGGGGGATGAAGCACCGTGCATGGGGCGCTGTGATTACGCCACCTGCTGATGCAACTGGCGTTTCCATTCCTGCAACTTGAAATCAAGCGCATAGCCCAAGTCGCCTAGACGAGCGATCTGTGCGCGCAGCGTTCGCCGGTCAATGGTTGAATCCAGCTTCACGGATTCTCCCAACGGCCATAGCGTGCCGAACAACGCAACGTCATCGCTGTCAGGGCTACCAGAGTCGCCCACCGTCACCAATGGCGCTCCCACACCAAAAGGTGTGGTATCCATCAGAGGATCAGTCGATGCCCGCACTGCGGCAGATTCCGAACCGAGCGTTGCGCGCGTTTTCTCCACGGGTTGCGACCCCAGTTCCTCATCAAGTGGATCCACCTCCTGAGAAGCGAAGCTGTGAGCATCATCTCGGCTCAATCGGTCGATCCCTGAAAGGGTCATTCCGTCCAGATTGGCCCGGATCTCGAAACGCATTCCACCAGCTGTGGGATAGGCTTTGGGATAAATGAAGCGTATGTGGAATTCGCCGTCATACTTGCCTTCGGCGTATTGCTCAAGCTCTGCATCCTTGACCGCAAACTCACCGTGAGGTGTGACGAGACGTCCTACATTGAACGGGCCGTTACGTCCGCGGATGGTGCGCAGCGTGAGCTGTCCAGAGACAATTATCGGTGAAGCGAATTGAAGGGTTGATTTAGCCGCCATTACGGTGCTCCTTGTGATGAAGCTGATGATGAAAAAAAGCGGACCGCGCCCATTAAGGATGGTCTGATCAATGC
>NZ_JAGHWR010000135.1:0-1844 GCF_017746155.1 Xanthomonas sp. D-36-1 | reverse complement strand
CTGCCGGCGATGGGGAGCGTGCGTCTGTGAACCGGGAAATTCCCGCGGAAAGCGCCAGAAATGGCGAAATTCCGAAGTTCCAAAAGCCACTCTTCGGAACGACGCCACCTTCCGCCCTGTCAGGTCTCGTTGTTCAGACCTTCCCTAACTTCCGAACCATCGCCGCAGGCAAGGCCACCACGATGGGTCATATTCAGCGCAAGCACCTTGCTGACGCTAAAGTCGCTGTGCCACCGACCGATGCGATGAGTGAATTTGACCACACCATCGCGCCGCTGTTCGAGCAGATCATCAACAATGCTTTGCAATCTCGAACCCTTGCCCAACAGCGCGACATCCTGCTCCCCAAGCTGATTTCAGGCGAGTTTCGGGTAAGGGATGTGAAGTGCTTCCTGGAAAAAGCAAAGTGAGCCTGGATTGGTGCCCAGGCATCCGTGAAGCGTGCCTGTATTGGCGCGAGGCCCCGATGTTGCAGCAGACCTTCGAGGCGCTGGAACGCACCCTGGATCAGGACAATGATGCGTGTATAGATTGCGCGAAATCTATTGTTGAAGTATTTTGCCGGATCATCGTAGGTGAACTCGATTCGCCGACTCTGCCCGTGAGGCCGAAGGCTACGGCCCCAGACTTCGGTGAGTGGGTCGGTGCCGCTGTGCGCGTGCTTAAGCTCGGCGAAAACCAAAACAGCAAATTTCTCAAGCTGGTTTCGCAACACCATAAGTTGACATCAGCATTGGGCGATCTACGGAACGAATCTGGACCGGTCAGTCATGGGCGTGATGGATTTCTCGCCAAACTGTCCATTCACCATCGCCGCTCGGCTGTCCTGTCAGCGGATGCACTGGTGATGTTTCTGCATCAAGCCTACCTGGAGGCGCAGCGAGATCCGGTCAATTCGCGTGAGCCTTGGGAGCGGTTTGAGGAATTTAACCAATTAATTGACGCTTATGTCGGACTGGAGTTGGTAATGGACGATGACGGCAATTCTGGGTTTCGGGTTCTTTTGCCTGGCAATGACTCCTTCCCCCTCAATGTTTCCGTCAGCCGTTTGCTCTACCAGCTTGACCGCGCTGCTTATATCGAAGCGTTGAACGCCGCGCGTGATGCACCTGCTCTTGTAGCGGAGAAGGATGTGGAACGAGGAGAGCACTGATGGCCTGGGACTGGGCAGTGATTGGAACCGCTGTTGGTGGGTTTTCTACCCTGATCTACACCGGATTCACGTATGCACTGCTGCGCGAGAACCGTGCGCTGCGCAAGGCAGGCCGCTCGCCCCAGGTGGTTGCCCATTTCGAGCCGCACCCCGATGGCAACGGAGCCCTGCAACTTGCGTTCTCCAACGTAGGCACGGGTCCAGCCCTGGATGTCTGCTATTCGTTTGAGCATGAGGCTGGAGATTTCGAGAATTATCACATCTTGTTCAAGCATGCCGAAGAGCGCCCGGCGCTGACCATGATTGGGCAAGGTGAGAAGTTTAGCTTTACTTTTGCAATCGGATTCAACCTGTTCAACCCCAAAGATGCGAACGTCAGCAGACGGCTCAAGCCTTTTTACGTCAACGTTAGCTGGCGTGCTGCAGTGGAAAAAAAGCTAAACACTGAAAAATATCTTTTGGATGTCTCGGCATATGCCGGGCTACCTGGGGTGGTCGAAAAGCCATCCATTGCCAAGATCGCAGATGCGCTGGGTGACATAAAAAAGCACATGGGAACATTGGCGCAAAATGCTGACGCACGAATTCGAATAGTGGATGCGACCTCAATCGAGGAGCACATAAGGAAAGTCGTTCCAGTACGACAACCACTTTCCGATGAGGAGCAGAGCTAAGGAAGGTCTGAACAACG
>NZ_JAGHWR010000134.1:0-952 GCF_017746155.1 Xanthomonas sp. D-36-1 | reverse complement strand
AATGGGCGGGGGGATTACCCCGATCCAGTGCAGACCACACGGCGGTCGAGGCGACCGTCACCCCGACTGAGCCTCACTGAGGAAATAGCTCCATCAACCATGCCATCTCCTCTTCGTTGAATGCCGGGAAATCATCCGCTGCCCCTGCGAAGGGGCCCGCATCTTGTTCCCACATCACGGTGCTGGACGCTGCCAGGTCGGCGTCCATGGGTGTACCAGGATCCGGGAGGCCGCCCCCGATCCTGGTACGCGGGCGTTTTACACCCCAGCTGAGGGGGGGTAAATGCAGCGCATCGCGCTGTTCGGGAACGCGCACCTGGACAGCTTGCTGTGCGAAGGAACCGGTGACAGAACTCTCCGATCGGGACCGTTTACAGCTGCTGCTTGCCAGCGCCTGGCCCGCCCGGTCTATTGGGCTGGGCGCATCCAGCTCACGCTCCAGCGCATCGGCGAATGCATGCAAAGACGCCTGGTCCGGCGTTTGAGCCGAAGCACCGGACGGTTCGGCCCTTTTTTTCATCCCTGATGCCTGGAGGATACGGTGCCAACGCTGCGGGGCTGGGGGGAGCGTTCCACTGCGGGCCTCGAGTTCGGTGACGCCCACTCTGCGAAATAGCTGTAACAACCCGTGCCTGCTCATCCCGAACTGCGTCATGGCTTCATCAAATGCTTGCGCTGGGTGGGAGTGGCACTGGAAAAAACCCAGCACGCGAGCCACTTGCGCGTGGTCGGCAACGCGAGGGGACGTGCGTTCGGGAAGACGGCGATTGGTTCTTTTGATCAAGGTCGGCGCGTGCGGCAATCCCTTTTTCACTGCCTCCAGCGCAGGACGCCCGCCGAGGCAGGCCAAGGCGACGAGGTGGTCGTTGGTCAACGCGGCCAACGCCTGATCAGGGCGAGATAACTGGGCAAAAATGCTCTCCAGCGCCGGCTTGCCGCCGCCATTGCTGGC
>NZ_JAGHWR010000133.1:0-1028 GCF_017746155.1 Xanthomonas sp. D-36-1 | reverse complement strand
GGTGCAGGACAAAGCCACCCGCTGGCTATGGACGTACAACCACGAGCGTCCGAATATGGCGCTCGGCGGCATCACGCCTGCCATGAAGTTGGCGATGGCCGCTTAGCTCCACTTCTGGCGACCGCTAATGGGCGGGGGGATTACCAGACGGCTGAGCTGCGTGTAGAGCGCGCCGCCCAGCCAGGAGGTGTTCTTGGAGAACGAGCTCTTGACGATCGTCACGTCGGTATCGCTGCCGGCGAAGATGGCACCACCCCCAATGCTGCTGCGGTTGCTCAGGAACTGGCTGTTGATCACTTCCAGCTTGCCGCGGTAGCTGACCTTGATCGCGCCGCCACCCCAGGTGCCGGGCGCGTACTGGGTGTTGGATGCCGGCTGCACGGAGCTGCCGTTCTGCAGTTTGAGATTGCGCACCGACAGTGCATTGCCGTTCTGCACCTGGAAGATACGCGCGGCCTGGCGGCCATCCAGGGTGATCTTGCCCTGACCGTCGATCACCGTTGGCGTGCTGGCGCTGATGTTGATGGTCTGGCTGACGGCGATGCTGGTCGCACGCGTGCCGCAGTTGAAGGTGACATAGCCGCCTTGCGCCACCGCAGTGGCGAGTGCGCTGGCGGTACAACTGGCGGCCGTGCCGTTGCCGACCACCACGCCGGCATTGGAGTGCGCCCACGGCTGCGGCGTGGTGCATTGCGCCACCGATGGCACGGCGGCGATGGCCGCGCTGGTGGTGAGCAGGGCAAGCAGCCCTGCCGTCACGACAGTGGCGTGAAGTGTTGAACGCATGGTGATGTTCCTGCTTGAGAAATGGATCGAAGGGGCGCCCATTGCCTGCACGCAACGTCAACGGGTGATGACAGATGTGTTGCAAGCCGAAGCGTCGCTCCCGAGGCGTGGCATGGTGCGCGATTACACGCATCGCGATGCCAACCTAAGGAAGGTCTGAACAACGAGACCTGACAGGGCGGAAGGTGGCGTCGTTCCGAAGAGTGGCTTTTGGAACTTCGGAATTTCGCCATTTCTGGCGC
>NZ_JAGHWR010000132.1:0-1517 GCF_017746155.1 Xanthomonas sp. D-36-1 | reverse complement strand
GCATAAACTTCTCCGAGTCTTTCAGGCGTGCGCATGCGCACCGGCCGAAGAAGAAGTACTTCGCGAAGCCGTTGTAGGCCTCCACCTTGTTGAGGGTCGGCAGGGATTCGTGTAAAAAAAAAAACAGCCAAAAGTGAGCTAACTTGCTGTCAGAAAAGAAATTTTCACAAATCCCTGCCGGCCTTCATACGGGTCCTGGATTGCCTCCACGTCTGCGCCTCGCCCCCGGTCGTCGAGGGTTGCCAGGATCCCCCGAAGTTGTGTGCTGCCGTGCGGATTCGGCAAGGAGTGGAGGGACCAGAGATCTTTTAGTCTTGGGCGACCATCTTTTCTATAAACAGGTATGCCTGATGGATCCCATTCGTCCGCGCACGCCAAGTCCTGCCCACGAACTTCTGGCCGGACCCCAGCCGGATAGGGTTCAGCCGCAGCCGACTGCAGATCGTGGGGAGGCTCCGCCTGCTGGCAGCCCCCTGGATGGCTTGCCCGCTCGACGGACGATGTCCCGAACCCGTCTCCCGTCTCCCCCTGCACCCTTGCCTGCGTTCTCAGCGGGCAGTTTCAGCGATCTGCTCCGTCAGTTCGATCCGTCGCTTCTTGATACATCGCTTTTTGATTCGATGTCTGCCTTCGGCGCTCCTCATACAGAGGTTGTCTCAGGAGAGGGGGATGAGGTGCAATCGGGTCTGCGTGCAGCCGATGACCCGCACCCCACCGTGCAGGTCGCTGTGACGGCCGCGCGACCGCCGCGCGCCAAGCCGGCGCCGCGACGGCGTGCTGCGCACACCTCTGACGCTTCGCCGGCCGGGCAGGTCGATCTATGCACGCTCGGCTACAGCCAGCAGCAGCAAGAGAAGATCAAACTGAAGGCTCGTTCGACGGTAGCACAGCACCACGAGGCACTGATCGGCCATGGGTTTACACGTGCGCACATCGTTGCGCTCAGCCAACACCCGGCAGCCTTGGGGACCGTCGCTGTCAAGTACCAGGCCATGATCGCGGCGTTGCCGGAGGCGACACACGAAGACATCGTTGGCGTCGGCAAACAGTGGTCCGGCGCACGCGCCCTGGAAGCATTGCTCACGGTGTCGGGAGAGTTGAGAGGTCCACCGTTACAGTTGGACACAGGTCAACTTCTCAAGATTGCAAAACGTGGCGGCGTGACCGCGGTGGAGGCAGTGCATGCATGGCGCAATGCACTGACGGGCGCTCCCCTGAACCTGACCCCGGACCAGGTGGTGGCCATCGCCAGCAATAACGGTGGCAAGCAGGCGCTGGATATGTTGCCGGTGCTGTGCGAGCAACATGGCCTGACCCCGGCGCAGGTGGTGGCCATCGCCAGCAATGACGGCGGCAAGCAGGCGCTGGAGACGGTGCAGCGGCTGTTGCCGGTGCTGTGCGAGCAACATGGCCTGACCCCGGCGCAGGTGGTGGCCATCGCCAGCAATGACGGCGGCAAGCAGGCGCTGGAGACGGTGCAGCGGCTGTTGCCGGTGCTGTGCGAGCAACATGGCCTG
>NZ_JAGHWR010000131.1:0-859 GCF_017746155.1 Xanthomonas sp. D-36-1 | reverse complement strand
CTGCCGGCGATGGGGAGCGTGCGTCTGTGAACCGGGAAATTCCCGCGGAAAGCGCCAGAAATGGCGAAATTCCGAAGTTCCAAAAGCCACTCTTCGGAACGACGCCACCTTCCGCCCTGTCAGGTCTCGTTGTTCAGACCTTCCCTAAAGCAACCAGAGCAGGGTAGGCTCTCGGTTGGTTACTGGAGCAACGATCTGGGCGACGGATGGCGGTATGCCTTCACCTACACTCCGGAATCGTTTTCTCTTTTAAAAGGCGTCGGGTTAACTTTTCAAAACAGTGTGGATGACTTTGGAAACATGTCCGCCATCTGCACGCTAGATTTTGAATATTATGATCGCAAGCTTAAAGAGATGGGTTTCAATGCGTCCCCTACCTATGGTCCGATTGGGCAGCTGGAGGATTGGCGCTATTCAAAACTTGCGAAGAATGGGATTGGAGGGAACATCGTGATCTCCATCATTCCACAAAATCTTGTGCCCCGTGAGCAGACGCGTCTGTGTATCAAATCAATCGGCACGTTGAACGGACGCTAATTTTTCGGGAGTTAGGACATGGCTAGGCCAAGCCCGCAACTGGAAGCTGCACTCTCTCGTTTTTCTGCAAACCACGGCGCAAGCAACGACCAAGTTGCCCAGCTCCACAACGCAATCACGACCGATGCCAAATTGCTGGCCCAGTTTGATCAGCAGGCTCAGTCGGGGCAACTGAAGGACTTCGCGATACAAGCATCAAATAGCGCGCAGTCAAACCTGGCGGGAACGTACGACAAGCAAAGTGGTGTCATCACGCTGCCTGCGGCAAGCCTGCAACCTTCAGGTGCGGCTGCAACAAATGACCTAAGGAAGGTCTGAACAA
>NZ_JAGHWR010000130.1:0-1848 GCF_017746155.1 Xanthomonas sp. D-36-1 | reverse complement strand
AATCCGCAACATCGTCGCCAGTGCGTACGGCTGCCGACCTGGCCGCCCCGACACTGGATAGTGCGGCGCGATCAGGGCAAGCAGTTGCTGCCACGGAACAACCTGCTCCATCTCGGCAAGAAAGATCTCGCGCCGGGTCTGCTTACGCTTGCCCAAGCCCTCAGCGTCACCGAACGTCAGCTGCATGGATGAATCCTCTACATAAGGCGATAGTGTCGCGCATCTGCGGTGAGTTGATCAGACCTTCCCTAGCTCGCCGGCTTATCGTCAAGCCCAAACCGCAGGGCGACTTCTCCAAGGAATACGCCGGCTTGGGAAATTGGGAAATAGATGTGCCCTCCATCAGTGGTACGTTCGATGCGGCCTATAAGTGGGACACGGATATCCTGAATCGTCCGAAGGCCCGCTGCTCGGCGGTCTTCTACCCGGCTGTCCGGTCCAGCGTCAAGTATCGCGATGTTTGGCATGGAAACTCGGTACATATTCCCGGGCGTGGCGATCACGAGCTGCTGATTCTCGACGGTTCGCCGCTCGCACCATCTGACGGGGGCGCACATCTGTGGACCACATCGGCCACGGATGCTTTTTCATGCAAAGGCGCCACTGCAAATGGCTATCCCGGCGAGGGCTTCGTGATGACTACTGCAGCCGGCATCAAGTACACCTTCGACGTGGGAGTCGAACGCAGTTCCGGTGTGATTAGCGCTGGCAGCGCACTGGTGCCGCGGGTCACTGTCTACCTGTTGGCTAGCCGAATTGAGGATCGATTCGGCAACTACGTATCCTTCACCTACAACGGTAACGGCCACCCCACATCGATCTCGGCAAGCGACGGCCGAGCGATTATCCTTGCCTATGATGGCGAGCGCCTGATCCGCGCATCAACCAACGGTAGGGATTGGACGTATCACTACGATGCAAACGGCGATCTGGCCGCTGTCCTGCAGCCGGATCAGGCGCGCTGGCAGTATCAGTACGGTGGAAGCCGGACCATCCTGTACCAAGCTTGGGACGCTGCGATCACTGCCAACTGTGGCGGGCCCGATGTTGCTGACGGCCAATACGCTGTCACGGTCACGCATCCGTCTTCGGCTGTGGCGACATTCTCCTTCTCGCATTTACGCCACTACCGCAGCGGCGTTCGTTTGAGCAACTGTCAGCCACTTCCGGCAAGCTCCGGTGAAAGCGTCAATTACCAGCTGCTACTGGCTAATTTCCACGATGTTTTCAGCCTCGTCTCAAAGACCATCAGCGGTCCGGGCATCGCCCAGGCCATGACCTGGAAGTACGACTATGGACAAAAGGCTTATCCCCTCTGGGCACCCGTCAGCCCGTCGCCGGCCATTGCCCAGCCGAGACCTGTCCTCGATCCAAGATTGTCCGGGTGTTGCAGCCTGGCGGGCAGTACGACGCATATGAGTTCGGTGTCCTTTGGGGGCTCAATGAAGGTCGAATGCTTGCCGTCACAACTCTTGCAGCAAACGGTACGACGGTGCTGCGGCAAGAGCGGCGCGATTTTCTGGGAGAAGAGGAAGTAGCAGGCCATACGTTCCCGTCCAGTTACGGGATTCTTCCGGGCGGGGATGAGCCGTCGGCTGCCTACGTGCGTCCCATGATCAGAAAGACCGTGACGCAGGACGGAGCATCCTTCACCTGGCAGGTCGCCACGGGCTGCGGCACAGGTCCTTACTGCCTGGATGCATTCGCCCGACCGCTTCGTACGGAAAAGACCAGCTCGCTAGGCTATTCCAGAAGCGAGGACACGACTTATTTCGATCAGCCAGCGCTATGGGTGATTGGCAAGACTGCGTCGCTGACGCAGCGAACACCTAAGGAAGGTCTGATCAA
>NZ_JAGHWR010000129.1:0-7248 GCF_017746155.1 Xanthomonas sp. D-36-1 | reverse complement strand
GCTGCCACGGAACAACCTGCTCCATCTCGGCAAGAAAGATCTCGCGCCGGGTCTGCTTACGCTTGCCCAAGCCCTCAGCGTCACCGAACGTCAGCTGCATGGATGAATCCTCTACATAAGGCGATAGTGTCGCGCATCTGCGGTGAGTTGATCAGACCTTCCCTAAACGAGTGTGTTCGCGGGGGTATCGCCGCCACCTGCAGATGATGCGTGCTGCTGCCGAAGCGTGGCGGCCGCGCCTTCGGCGTGAATGCCCTGAGCATCGCAGGCACCTGCATGCGGTGACCACAGGTGGGATCAAACGGTTGCCGCGCAAGGATGTCCGCATGTCGCTCAGGGTCTGCGCCTGTCCTTGGGCCAGTAGCTTGTCCGGCTGGCCGTGCAGTTGGTCGTGCGGCTGATCGCGCTGCAGATACGCCGGCCTGGAATTGCGCAGCGGTAGCCGAAACGCGTTTTGCCCTGCATGCTTTGCGCGATGGATGAACAGCCGCAGGCACCAACAGGGATGGATCGGACGCCGTCGCGCCAGCAAACGCCGAACCATCAGGCCCGCAACCGACGCCGCTGGCTGCGGTGGCTGCGCTTGAGTGCGGCTGCCTTGCTGAGCGTCATGCTGCTGCTCGATCTGGCCTTTCCGTTGCCGTTGCCCAAGTCCCGCGACACCTCCACCTTGGTGGTTGCGCGCGACGGCACGCCCTTACGTGCATTCGCCGACCGCAATGGCGTATGGCGCTATCCCGCCACGCCGCAGAGCGTGTCGCCGTTGTATTTGCAGGCGCTGCTGAACTACGAAGACCGCTGGTTCTGGCGCCACCCGGGCGTCAATCCCTGGGGTCTGCTGCGTGCCGGTGGGCAGTGGATCGGGCAGGGCCACATCGTGTCCGGCGGCTCCACGCTGACCATGCAGGTGGCGCGCATCCTGGACCCGCATACACGTACGCCGTGGGGCAAGGCCAAGCAGTTGTTGCGCGCATTGCAGCTGGAGGCGCACCTGAGCAAGCACGAGATTCTCATGCTGTATCTGGAGCGCGCGCCCTACGGCGGCACCATCGAAGGGGTGGAGGCGGCCAGCTGGGCGTATCTGGGCAAGCCGGCCAAGGCCTTGTCGCACGCCGAGGCCGCGTTGCTGGCGGTATTGCCGCAATCGCCCAGCCGCCTGCGCCCGGACCGGCACCCGGCAGCGGCGCAACGCGCACGCGACAAGGTGCTCGACCGCATGGTCGAGCTGGGCGTGTGGTCGCGCGCGCAGGTGGACGATGCGCGCATCGAGCCCGTGGTCACACGCTCGCTCAAGCCACCGTTGCATGCGGCCTTGCTGGCGCAGCGCCTGCATAGCGCGCAGCCGCGTGCGGCGCGTATCGTCACCACGCTGGATGTGGAATTGCAGCGCACGCTGGAAGAGCGCGTGGCCACGTATTTTTCGCAGCTGCCAGAGCGCACCTCCGCGGCATTGTTGGTGGTGGACAACGCCACGATGGAGGCCCGCGCCTACGTGGGCTCGGCCAGTTTCGGCGACCGCAAGCGCCTGGGTCATGTCGACATGGTGCAGGCATGGCGCTCGCCCGGCTCCACGCTCAAGCCGTTCCTGTATGGCATGGCGCTGGACGATGGCCTGATCCATTCCGAAAGCCTGTTGGTGGATGCGCCGCAGAGTTTCGGCGACTACCGTCCCGGCAATTTCGATGCGGCGTTCAACGGCCCGGTGAGCGCGGCCACGGCGTTGCGGCTGTCGTTGAATGTGCCGGCGGTGGATCTGCTCGAGCGCATCGGCCCGGCACGCTTCGCTGCGCGGTTATCCAATGCCGGCATTGCGCTGCATTTTCCTTCCGGCAGCGCGCCGTCGCTGGCGTTGATACTGGGCGGCACCGGTGCGCAGTTGCAGGAGCTGGTCGGCGCCTTCGCCGCGCTCAATCGCGGCGGTATTGCCGGACGTGTGCGCTACACGCCGGACGATGCGCGCATCGATCGCCGCGTGATGTCGCCGGGTGCGGCCTGGATCGTGCGCGAGATCTTGCAGAGCAATCCGCGCCCCGGGTATGGCAGCGGCACCTTCGACACCACCGCGCGCCCCGGCGTGGCGTGGAAGACCGGCACCAGTTACGGCTACCGCGATGCATGGGCCATTGGCGGGACGCGGCGCTATACCGTCGGCGTGTGGGTAGGGCGGCCGGATGGCACCCCGTTGCCGGGCCAATACGGTGCGGTCACCGCATTGCCGTTGATGTTCGAAGTCATCGATGCCTTGCCGCGCAGGGCCGGCGACAGCGCCCCGTTGCCGATGCCAGCAACAGTGCAGGCAATCGACATCTGCTGGCCGCTGGGTGGCGCTGCGGATCAGACCCCGCCAGCGCTCTGCGCACGCCGTGCCGATGCTTACGCACTCGACGGCGCAGTGCCGCCCACCTTCGCCGAGCGCGATGCGCGTCTGTGGCAAAGCGGGCAAGTGCGCTTCGAGGTCGATGCGCGCAGCGGTCAGCGGTTGTCGCAGGAATGCCGCCAGCCGCATGAGCGTGTGCCGCGCGCGGTGGCGCGCTGGCCGGCGTTGGTCTCGCCCTGGCTCAGTACATCCGAACGCGCCGCCGCGCAACTGCCGCCTCTGGCTGAAGATTGTGCGCCGGACGGGCGCATGACCGGTGGCGGGATGCTACGCATCGATGGCTTGAGCGACCGCGCCACGCTTGCGCGGGCCAACGACGCCGCACGCCCGGTGCGGTTGCAGTTACGTGCGTTGGGCAGCGAGGCGCGCATCGATTGGCTGCTGGATGGCCGCTGGATCGCGCAGACCAACGGAAGACAAGGATTTCAGCGCGATTTCGAAGAGGTTGGGTTGCACACCCTCACCGCACTGGCCAGCGATGGCGCATGGACGCAGGTGCGCTTTCGGGTGTTGCGTTGATCGGGTCGCCAACGAAGTGCTACCGACCCGTGCTCAGCGGCAGACACCTGCTGTTCGCGACATCCCCTGTAGGAGCGCACCTGGGCGCGACGAGGCGTTACCGGAAACGCTCCATCGCGCCCGGGTGCGCTCCTACAGATGCGTGGGCGAGGGCGGCGGCGCGTCGGGATCTGGCTACCTCGTAGGTCGTTGCTCATACGGGGCGCAACCGTTTAAGCGCAATCTAGCGGCAAAAAAAAACAGACAGGGCGCTCAAGGCGCTACCCTGTCTGTTTCACCATCGCGTCGATTTCAATGTCAACTCGCTGCGATCTTCGATGGCGATGCATCGCTACATCGCAACCTCAACTCATTCGCCGATCCAGCCTTCCAGCATGTCGGCAAATTCATCGGCGTGCTCTTCTTCCTGTGCCAGGATGCTTTCGAGAATGCGCTTGGTGGTGGTGTCCTTGTCGCCGATGAAATCGATCATCTCCCGATAGCTATCGATGGCGATGCGTTCGGCGATGAGATTTTCCTTGACCATGTCGCGCAAGTCGGTGCCTTCCTTGTATTCGGCATGCGAGCGCTTGGTCAGGGTGTCCGGATTGAGATCCGGTTCGCCACCCAGCTGCACGATGCGCTCGGCCAGCTTGTGCGCGTGCTCTTGTTCCTGCTGCGCGTGCTCCAGGAACTCGCCCTTCACTGCGTCGGCAAGCATGCCCTTGGCCATGAAATAGTGGCGGTAGTAGCGCAACGTGCACACGTATTCGGTGGCAAGCGCGGTATTGAGCAACTCGATCACCTTCTCGCGATCGGCGTGGTAGCTCTCGGTGATGGCGCCGTCTTCGATGCTCTGGCGCGCGCGGGCGCGCAAGGTGGCAGTGTCGGTGATACCGGCGGGAGTATTGGTGGCTGGCTGATCAGACATGGCTGGCCGTTTTCCTTCTGAGTGGATGGGAGAAAGGGGGGCTCAATCCGGCAGATGCTGCAGCACGTAATCGGCTGCAGAGACTTTGAATTCTCCGGGTTCTTCGACAAACAACGCCTTGACCACGGCGTCGTCTGCATACAGCGCGTAGCGGCGCGAGCGCAGGCCCATGCCCGAGCCGCTGGCGTCGATTTCAAGGCCCAGGGCGCGCGCCAGTTCGGCGTTGCCGTCGGGTAACAGGTGCAGGCCGTCGGGAATCAACTGGCTGCGCCCCCAGGCCTGCATCACGAATGGGTCGTTGACCGCGGTGCACAGCACTTCGATACCGCGTTTGCGGAATTGCTCGAAGTGTTCCACATAGCCCGGCAGGTGCTTGGCCGAGCAGGTGGGGGTGAAGGCCCCCGGCACCGCAAACAGCAGCACCTTGCGGCCTGCGAACAGGCTGTGGGTGTCGACGGCCTCGATGCCGTCGCGCAGGCGCTTGAGCACGACTTCGGGAATGCGGTCACCAACGTGGATGGTCATGCGGCAGGCTCCTGTGGCTGAACGGATTCTAGAAAGGGGCAGGGGAAAAGCGCGTCAACGCGCTTGAAATCCGTCCGGCCACGCCTATCTGACGCACATGGCCGGCGCAGCTGCGCACCTCGCAGGCACCGGCTCCGTCATCAACCTTTTTGGAGGCTTGCAATGAACATCGTTCGTTATCCCCAATTTCCCACCCACGCGCTGCAGAACGAGATCAAGCATGTGTTCGATCGCTTCTTCGAGCAGAACGGCGACACCGACGAGTCGGCCGTGGTGACCGCGCAGTGGGTGCCGCGCGTTGACATCAAGGAAGAGCCCAATCACTTCGTGTTGTACGCCGATTTGCCGGGCATCGATCCAAGCCAGATCGAGGTGCAGATGGACAAGGGCATCCTGTCGATCAAGGGGGAGCGCAAGAGCGAATCCAGCACCGAAACCGAGCGCTTCTCGCGCATTGAACGCCGCCATGGCAGCTTCCATCGCCGCTTCGCGCTGCCCGACAGCGCCGACGCCGATGGCATCACGGCTGCAGGTCATAACGGCGTGCTGGAAATCCGCATTCCCAAGCGCCCGGCCGCCACGCCGCGCCGTATCCAGGTTGGCAACGGTCAGAACATCAGCGGCAGCACGGTGCAGTAAGCGCAAGAAACGTCGCGGCGGCGCGCTGTGCAGGCGCGCGGTGTTCGCCTGGCCGGCCTGTACTGTGCATGCAGGCCGGCCAGGCGACCGGCAGTTCCGACGGGCACCTCTGCCAGCCGGAACTGGCCGCCGCAGGACGCCGGACCTGGGGCGAGGCCACACAGCTTCGCTCTCCGGCGACAGTCGCGCCGTAGAATAGGCGCGGTTGCCCGCCCGGCTGCGAATAGATTGGCCAACAGCTCCATGGCGTGACCGCTTGCGGACGCGGCTGGTATGCGAACCCGGCACGTACGCCCGTACGGTGCAGGGGGGCACGCCTTCCGCGCCGCACACGCGCTGTCCGCCGGAGTGCTGGCCGTCGAACTGGCTCGTGGCCTCGGCTGCGGGCCGTTTTTTTCCAGAGGTGATTAGATGGAATTCAAGGATTACTACGCAACGCTCGGCGTGGAGCCCAGTGCAGGCGATGCGGAGATCAAGACCGCCTACCGCCGGCTCGCGCGCAAATATCACCCCGACGTCAGTAAGGAAGCCGGCGCCGAAGACAAGTTCAAGGCGATCAACGAGGCCTACGAAGCGCTGCGCGACCCGGCCAAGCGCAAGGCCTACGACCAGTTGAAGGCTCAGGGATTCCGGCCGGGCGACGAGTTCCAGGCCCCGCCCAATTACGGCGGCGGGCAGGGCTTCGATTTCGAAGAGGTGTTCGGCAACGGCGGCGCTGGTGGCGGCTTCAGCGATTTCTTCGAGAGCCTGTTCGCCGGCCAACGCGGTGGTCGTCCGCGCGGCCCGGGCGCCGGGCCCGGTGCAGGTGCCGGCCCGCAGGCGCGCGGCGACACCCGCGCCAAGCTTGCGGTGCCGCTGGAAGCTGTGTATTCGGGCGACAGCGTGCGCATCACCATCAACGGCAAGCAGCTGGATGTGCGCGTGCCCAAGGGCGTGCAGCCCGGCCAGGTGATCCGCCTAAGCGGGCAGGGCAACGGCGGCGGCAACCTGTTGCTGGAGATCGAATACGCGGCGCATCCGCATTTCGAGGGGGACGGGCGCAACATCCTGTACACCTTGCAGGTCATGCCCTGGCAGGCCGCGCTGGGCACGACCATCAGCGTGCCCACCCTGGGCGGCTCGGTCGAATTGAAGGTGCCGGCCGACTCCGACGCCGGGCGCAAGCTGCGGCTGCGCGGTCGCGGCCTGCCGGGCACCACCCCGGGCGACCAGATCGTGGAACTGGAAATCCTCGCCCCGGCCCCCACCGACGACGCGCAGAAGAAGGCATACCGCAATCTGGCCAAGGCATTCGGCGAGACCGTGAGCTGAGCTGAGCGGCGCGGGCCAGATCAGCTTTGCGCGCGCAAGGGTTGGGTGAGGCCACGCGCGCTCCGCGCGGCAGTTGATGGCGACCCGCAGCGTCGAGTCTTGGCCGCTGCCTCAGCCGGCGCCGGAGAAGGGAGCCGTCCCCTCTCCTTTGGGAGAGGGGTTGGGGTGAGGGTTCGGCTGCCCGCAACGTGATAATCAACTCGATCTGCCCCCTCGCATCCGGATCCCACCTCATCCAGCGCTACGCGCTCCCTGTCCCCCGCCATGAAGGGGGAGGAGAAGGAAAGCAACACGGCGTTCGGCGGAGTGTTGCGTTGAATCCGGCCTGTGCTATCCGACGTAATGGCTACGGCTACTGGAAAAAACAGCGCGTCGCTCCATCAGTCTGGCCACGCTCGCCGACCACGAACCCTCCAGCAACGCACCTGGCCCAGCTACCGAAAGCGCGGCCGGCGCACTACACTCGCCGCGCACACTAGGGGAAACACATGGCACGTATTTTGATCGTCGACGACTCGCCGTCGCAGCTGCTGGGGATTCAGCGCATCGTCGAGAAGCTGGGGCACGAAACCATCACCGCCACCGATGGTGCTGCCGGCGTTGAAGCGGCCAAGGAATCGCTGCCGGATCTGGTGCTGATGGACGTGGTGATGCCCAACCTCAACGGATTCCAGGCCACACGCACGCTCAAGCGCGAGCCCACCACCCAGCATATTCCGGTCATCCTGGTCACCACCAAGGATCAGGACACCGACCGCATGTGGGGCATGCGCCAGGGGGCCCGCGCCTACATCACCAAGCCGTTCTCCGAAGACGAGCTGCTAGGGAAGGTCTGAACAACGAGACCTGACAGGGCGGAAGGTGGCGTCGTTCCGAAGAGTGGCTTTTGGAACTTCGGAATTTCGCCATTTCTGGCGCTTTCCGCGGGAATTTCCCGGTTCACAGACGCACGCTCCCCATCGCCGGC
>NZ_JAGHWR010000128.1:0-902 GCF_017746155.1 Xanthomonas sp. D-36-1 | reverse complement strand
GATTGTTCAGAGTTTCCTTAAGAGTGGGATCAGATTTGAGCAAACTGTCCAGGACCGTGGATATCTCGGTGAACATGTTCTCGGGAAGATAGCCGGAATCTGAGCGTGGATAGGTCGTGGCTTTATGTGTTTCATAAAGCGACTGTGCAATATCGAGCGTTTCCTGCACATCCAGACCAAATTGCTTCGAGCACACTTCCTGCAAAGTGCTCAGATCGAACGGTAAAGGTGGGCCTTCTCGGACTCGCTCGGTTTCAACCGCCTGGACCTGAACTGCGCCGGCGGCACCAATTCGTTCAGTTGCCTGGCGGGCAATGCTCTCTTGTAGGCAACGGCCAGCATCGTCCGTAGCGGACTGCGGAGGAAGCCAAGTTGCGAAAAATTGCTGTGCTTCACTGGATAGTCCGACTTCCACTGTCCAGTATGGAACAGACACGAAATGAGCAATTTCCCGATCTCGATCAACGACCAACCGCAATGTGGGAGTCTGCACACGTCCGACGGAAAGCACGCCTTCATAGCCAGCCTTCCTACCTAACACGGTGAACAGGCGGCTGAGGTTCATGCCAATCAGCCAATCTGCACGCGAGCGTGCCAAGGCTGAGAAGTACATTGGAAGCGTCTCGCTTGAAGGCTTGAGCGCACCCAGCGCCTTGCGGATAGATGCGTCGTTTAAGGCGGACAGCCAGAGGCGCTGGATTTTCCCGCGATAACCGCACAGCTCAATGATTTCACGGGCGATCAATTCGCCTTCACGATCGGCATCGGTTGCGATGACTAGTTCGGTTGCCTTGCCAAGCAGTTGCTTGACGACTTTGAATTGCGAAGCGGTCTTGGGTTTGACCTCAACACGCCATCGCTCAGGAGCAATAGGTAGCTGCTCTAGGGAAACTCTGAACAAT
>NZ_JAGHWR010000127.1:0-1702 GCF_017746155.1 Xanthomonas sp. D-36-1 | reverse complement strand
CTAAAAGTGGGGGGATTACCGGGCCATATAGCCGATTGCTGCCTGCGCTGCGGGATCGTCGGTGCCCTTGAGATACATAAAGATGAAGGGCAAGCAACGCAAACCGCCGATTGAGAACCATCCGATCGTGGTCATCGTCGCCTGCGCGGCAAAGAGCCACCGGCTTGCCGGTCGGCCGCGCCAGAGCAGGACGGCGCCTACCGCTAACACTACGTCGAAGGCGAAGCTGTAGAGCACACTAGGAGACATCAGATATCTCAGCTCGAAGCCGATTCGAAAGGGAACGAGAGTGACGAGCTTCCAAGCCGCGATCGTCAATGAGAGGCCGGCCAATGCTTTACTGAACTTTGGGAACCTGACAACTTTTTCCATGGGCGCTAGCAATGGTGTTAAGTAGCGCGCGGCAACGTGTCCGCCTTGAGCGAGGTGTTAGGCATACACGACCGTTGACGAAAGACGAGGATACATCTCGGACAGGTCCTCGAGGCACTTGCATATGAGTTGTGCATCTGCAGGCATACGCTGAGAAAATTGCTGCCAGCCATCTAGGACTAGTTGCTCTGGCATCTCTACTAGACCGGTGATGGCGTACCAAAACGCATCCCAATTGCGTCCATACCAGCCAGGGAAGTCGAGTGACTCCATGAGAAGAGCGTGCAGTTCCGCCGCGGATGTCACGTTTTCAAGGTTAATTCGAATCACAGGGGTGCGCGCCATGATATGCCAACTCTTGAATTAAGCCGCGCTGTGAAGCGGCGTCGGCTTGAATGAGCCATCAGGCGGCCGACCGATTAATGGACGCCGCTGGGTGGACCAATGAGTGAGTCAATGCCCTCATCCGAATGGCGCGCAATGCCTCGTCGAGTGCGGCCTGGTCCGTTTCGAATAGGTCATCCCAGATGGTGAGGTTATTGAACTCATCAACAACTCAACAGTCCAGTCGGTGTTGGGTCCGATAGATCTCTAAGCGAACAGTACGGCCATTGATCGTAACAGAGCGGCATGGGGGCGATGTAACAAGCTGATAGTTTTCCTAAAAAGTCTCTGTTGCCACTGTCTCTGCTCATCCGCCTAATGCCTTACTTAATCCAGGTTGCGAAGCAAATTTGGCTCGAATGAATTGTCAGGCCAACCTACGATCACGGCATTTTGACTTCAACCAATTCTTTCAAATACGAAAATACGTCAGGTCCAGCATCTTCGCCTGACGACTTACTTGGCGGGGAAGGGCGAGGGTCTTCCTGACGCACAAGCAAAGAGCTGCTTCCGTCACTCTCGGTCAGCACATAGGTCATGAAGAAATAGTGCTCTGGAATGTCTTGTAGATCGGGGCGCGGGAAAAAAAGTGAGTACTTAAGGCGCGACTCCGGCAAGAACTCAAGAACTGTGCCTTTCTGCTCAAGGACTTGCCCGTTCCATTCGTTCCGAAAAACAATTGGGGTCCCCACTTCCCAGGTGGTCAGGAGATCAGAGCCGTACTGCCATTGCTTGACTAGCTCAGGCACGGTCAAAGCCTTCCAGACTTTACCGACAGGGGCAAGAATGCTTACGAGTGAATCGGAAGTTTTCATCTGCATACCCCGAGGATGTTTGGTGTTGGCCTAAGGAAGGTCTGATCAACTCACCGCAGATGCGCGACACTATCGCCTTATGTAGAGGATTCATCCATGCAGCTGACGTTCGGTGACGCTGAGGGCTTGGG
>NZ_JAGHWR010000126.1:0-1439 GCF_017746155.1 Xanthomonas sp. D-36-1 | reverse complement strand
AATCGCGGCCTTCGAAACCGATCTTGCCGATGCCGGGGAAATATTCTTTCGCGCCGATGTACACGGTGTTGCTCATGGGGTGTGAAGTCCTTGAGCAACCCCATGAGCAACACCGTGTACATCGGCGCGAAAGAATATTTCCCCGGCATCGGCAAGATCGGTTTCGAAGGCCGCGATTCGGACAACCCGCTCGCGTTCAAGGTCTACGACGCCAACAAGACCATCGGCGACAAGACCATGGCCGAGCATCTGCGCTTTGCCGTGGCCTACTGGCACAGCTTCTGCGGCAATGGCGCCGATCCGTTCGGCCCGGGCACGCGTGCGTATCCGTGGGATGTGGGCGATACCGCGTTGAACCGTGCCGAAGCCAAGGCCGATGCGGCGTTCGAGTTCGTCACCAAGCTCGGCGTGCCGTACTACTGCTTCCACGACATCGACCTGTCGCCGGATGCCGATGACATTGGCCAATACGAGAGCAACCTCAAGCACATGGTGGGCATCGCCAAGCAGCGCCAGGCCGACACCGGCATCAAGCTGCTGTGGGGCACGGCCAACCTGTTCTCGCACCCGCGCTACATGAATGGTGCCTCGACCAACCCGGACTTCAATGTCGTGGCGCGTGCGGCGGTGCAGGTCAAGGCCGCGATCGAGGCCACGGTGGAGCTGGGCGGCGAGAACTATGTGTTCTGGGGCGGGCGCGAAGGCTATGCCTGCCTGCACAACACGCAGATGAAGCGCGAGCAGGACAACATGGCGCGCTTCCTCACCCTGGCGCGCGACTACGGCCGCAGCATCGGCTTCAAGGGCAACTTCCTGATCGAGCCAAAGCCCATGGAGCCGATGAAGCACCAGTACGATTTTGATAGCGCGACCGTGATCGGTTTCCTGCGTCAGCATGGCCTGGATCAGGACTTCAAGCTCAACATCGAAGCCAACCACGCCACCTTGTCCGGCCATAGCTTCGAGCACGACCTGCAGGTGGCATCCGATGCCGGCCTGCTCGGCAGCATCGATGCCAACCGCGGCAACCCGCAGAACGGCTGGGACACCGACCAGTTCCCGACCGATCTGTACGACACCGTCGGCGCCATGCTGGTGGTGCTGCGGCAGGGCGGTCTGGCACCGGGCGGGCTGAACTTCGATGCCAAGGTGCGTCGCGAATCGTCCGACCCGCAGGACCTGTTCCTGGCCCACATCGGCGGCATGGACGCGTTCGCCCGCGGGCTGGAAGTGGCCAACGCGCTGTTGACCGCCTCGCCGCTGGAACAGTGGCGCGCCGAGCGTTACGCCAGCTTCGACAGCGGCGCGGGCGCGGACTTTGCCGCAGGCAAGACCACGCTGGCGGATCTGGCCAAGCATGCGGCCGGCAATGCGCCCCGGCAGATCAGCGGCCGCCAGGAAGCGTACGAAAACCTGATCAATCAGTATCTGACGCGTTG
>NZ_JAGHWR010000125.1:0-2081 GCF_017746155.1 Xanthomonas sp. D-36-1 | reverse complement strand
AAAACCGAAGGTGTGAGCGTAGTCAGCGCTACCGATGCGGGTCGACGCATCCTCTGGCCGCATTGATCAGACCATCCTTAGGCTACCCCGATCTCGCGCTGTTGCTTCGTCGAGCTGGCGATACGCAAGACCATTTAAACAAAGCCAACGCGCGCGAACTCTTCCGCCGTATGGTCTTTAATATCCTCATCGACAACACGGACGATCACGAGAAAAACCACGCCCTGCTCATCACCGATCCATTCAAGCATCAGCGTTTGGTATTAGCACCTGCCTACGATGTGCTCCCCTGCAACTCCGGGCAAGGGCAGCAAGAATTCATCTGCGGAGACAATGGCACTGAGTCAACGCTCGAAAACGCCATGTCGCGATGTAAAGACTTTGGCATGTCTGCCGCTGAGGCCGCAAAGGAAGTGGTCACTGTGATCGCCGTGGTCGATACATGGCAAGATCACTTTCGCCAGGCACAGGTGTCAGATCGAGATATCAGGGAGCTTTCACATCAGATTGATGGCGCGCCGCTGCGCAGTCAACGAAAAAATTTTAAAGCATCGAGCTTTGTGGCTCGTAAAAAAGCAAGCCACAAAAAAAATCCCTTTGCTCCGGAACAAAGCGCGTCATAGCATCCCTCTCAGGAAGCTGCGGCTTCGCTTACGTCCCCAGGAGCGTGCTTCCCACGCCTTGGCACGTCGATTCGCATCCCGCCAATGATGCTCTCGGATTGCTGGCGCGAAAAGACTTTCAAGCTTTTGCTTCCGTACCCATGGATCAAGCTTATTTCCTCATCGGACCGTCATCAGATGCGACCGGTAGGCATTTCGCCAAAGTCTCTTCTCGGCATTTGACCGCCAAGGTAACGCCAAGGCGTGATCGATGGTCAGAGCCAAGATCGTTGCTCCCTTCTGGAAGGCCTCTTCGATCGCACTCATGTCGAGGCCCGTGATGCCCGCATATGAGATCACACTCTTGATCTTGCCAGCCGATTCACGTATCACAATGAAGGGAACTCCCTTCCGCGTTCTGCCAAACTTGCCCGAGATAGGCTCTTGGATTTTTTCGCGCGCTTTGGTGAGTTGGGCATACCACGTCAAAAGCTCGGCTTTGGTGATGGATCGTGGCGAGCTTTTGCTCCCTGCAAAGGGATTTCCGTGCTCTCGTTTGAGCTTGTCAAACTGACGCCTCGGGATGCCAAGGTAGAACTCCGCCATCGGCTGCGTGAAGTGCGTTGTGCTCGCTGAGCGATCAAGTCTTTGCCTCAGGCCGTCGAAATCACGGCTGGCGATGATGGCATTGCGCTCATCGCGCTTGGCAATGACTTCAAGTGCTGCTCGAAAAAATCCCTCTTCGAAGCTTTCCGCCTTCCCGATGTTCGTCATCCGACCCCCTCACTTGTTCAGGCCTTACTGCGAGAACCTTGCATCGCAAGCTTGCCACTCATCAGCCTTAAAGTCCGCGACCAATGCTATCGAGCATAGCCTAACGTGTTCGCAGAGGAAGCACATCAGAAGAACCATCCGCCGTTGTAGCGACCCAGCGCACCGCGTCCTGGCTACCAGTTGTGATCGCGAGTTGCATGTGAGCCATCACTACGAGCGCGTTACTTTGTTTGACGACCAGTTCCACGAGCTCAAGCGGGAAGCCCGTTCGTAACCGATGCAGTGCATGTGCGCCCGCGTGGACAAACGAGTTGAGTGCCGCCCAAGAGTATTTCTTGAACTCCAAAAACGCCCGCAATGGCTCAGCTGCCTGCTGCACTGTTTCCAGAGCTTGGAGCATCTTGGAGAGCATCGGCAGGCGAGCAGCTAATGATTCACTCGTCGGCGTCAATTCGTCTTGCAAGCAGGCCACCTCATCATCGCTTGCACAGTAAAGGGTCCAAACGGCTCTCACTAGCGCTTCGAACTGCGCGCGGTGGATGATAACCGTCGAAGGTCCCGCACCAGCCGCAAGAAGGCAGCGAATCGCAACGGCATGTTCAATCGAAAGCAAACAAAGCGTGCGACAAACTTGCAGGCGATCACTTTGATCAAACGGTGGAGCCGCTGTGATCGGCCCCAAGGCCTCTAAGGAAGGTCTGATCA
>NZ_JAGHWR010000124.1:0-4534 GCF_017746155.1 Xanthomonas sp. D-36-1 | reverse complement strand
ATTGATCAGACCATCCCTAAGGTGCCTGACTCTGACTTCGCGCGTTCAATAGCGGCAACAAGCTTTTCAAGCTCCGCCTCGGGCCTATGGAACCAGTCTGAACTCCAAATGCGGTAAACCTGCCAGCCTTTGTCACGCAACACGCTCTCACGCAATCGATCGCGATCACGGGCACTTTTTGCTTCTCGATACGACTGCCCGTCGCACTCAATCCCTAAGATGTAGCGCCCAGGTTTGTCCGGATTGGCAATCGCGATATCGACGAAGAAGCCTGCCAAGCCTACGTCCGTGTGAAGGTCGTAGCCCCGCGCGCGAAGCGCTTGGGCAACCTCTTGCTCAAACACGCTTTGCTTGGAGTCGCGCTCCTCCTTGTTGAGCGTCAGACGACCGGTCCTGGCGTAGTTCAAGAAAAGCTTCAAAGCGAAAGTGCCCTTGCCCTTAGCCCGATCGGTATCAATGTCCTCATCGGTGATCGAGGTGAATATTTCGCAGCGCGACTTGGCCCGGCTGATCAGCACATTCAAGCGACGCTCGCCCCCTTCACTGCTCACGGGACCAAAATTCATCGTCATGTGGCGCTGCGCATCGCGCCCGTAGCCGACCGAGATGAAGATGACATCGCGCTCGTCGCCCTGGATGTTTTCTAGGCTTTTGACAAAGAACGGCTCAGCCGGGTGATCTGCAAAGAACCCTTCTGTCTCAGGGTGCTGGCGTCGCAGCAGCTCCAACTCATCGAGAATGGCGCGGCGCTGCGCTGTCGAGAATGTCGCTACACCCAGCGTGAGCTGAGGCGTGTGCTGTGCATGCGCCAGCACCGCGAGTGCTACGGCCTTGGCTTCTTTTGGATTGGTGCGCGTGTTGCCCCGGTCGTAGATGGCTTCTGGTAGATGATGCAGTCGCAAGCCCACGCCTGCTTCGCTCGTGTAGGGACTTGGAACGATGAAGAGCTTGCCTTCGTAAAACTGCTGATTGGAAACAGCGATCAACGACTGATGGCGGCTCCGGTAGTGCCAACGCAGCATGCGCTCAGGCAAGCCTCGCGCACGGCAAAGGCCCAAGATGCTTTCCACATCCGACGCCTGCGCCCCGCCCTCATCGTCTTCCCGATCCCCCCCGTCGCCAAGCGCTTTGGAGAAGAAGCGCGTGGGCGGAAGTTGCCGCTCATCACCCACGATCACCAACTGCTTTGCGCGCGCAATCGCACCGAGCGCGTCGATCGGCTGCACTTGGCTCGCCTCGTCAATGACCAGCATGTCAAAGTCCAGCGCGCCTGCCGGCAAGAACTGCGCCACCGACAACGGGCTCATCATGAAGACGGGTTTGAGCGCCTGGATCGCGGGGGCACACCGTTGCATCAGTTGCCGGATCGGCAGATGCCCCTTCTTCCTCGCCATCTCGCCAATCAAGACAGCGGTCGGGCCGGTTGCTCCACCTTGGCGCGGGATCTTGCTGTGGTGCGCCTTGACGACTTCGTAGCGCGCGAGCTGCATGCGCTCTTGATCGAGGCTTGCAAAGCTTGCCACCACCTGCGATTGACGCTGCCCGTCAAAGCTTGCCAGCGCTCGATCGCGCTGCACCAGTGCTTGAAGCACCGCTTCGTAGTAAGACAGCTCAAACACGCCCAGAGCGTCAGCAACGGCCAAGTCCCCCTTGGCAAGCGCATCGACCACCGCGCCAAGGCCTTTGCGCTTGGCCTCATTGGCAATGGCCAGATACGCCACCCAAGTCCGAAGCCCTTCCGGGTCGGCTTGCCAGCTCGCCAGCTGTGATTTGAGCGTTGCCAAGGATGTTTGGCTTGGGTCACGCGTGATCTCAGCATTGCCTTCAAGCTGCAAGCCAACCAGAAGATCCATCACTTCGCCTGCCAAGGTGCCAGCAGCTGACGACGCTCGTTCGGCTTGGTCCAGCAGCTGTTGGGGCTCACTGATGCGTGCGGCCAAGGGCCGAAGCTCGGGATTTTGCTCAATCCAAGACACGATCGGATAAAGCTCGCCTGCCTTACTGTCGAGCGCTAGCCAAAACGGGCCAAACGCAGATGCCCCATCATTAGTCACTGCCTCAAACGCAGCATTGGCCGCTTGTGCCTGTTGGATCTCACCTATCGCCGCGAGCGCCTGCTCAACGGTCAGGTCCTCTGCCCCGAGCAAGAAGGCAGCCTGCTCAGATGCGGCCAGCCAAAGCGCCGATTTATCCATGAGATCAGAAAGCGCAACACGCTTTAAGACGGTCTCCTCGCCCCAAGGATTACGCTCAGCTGCAAGTAATGCTTCGTGCACGGGCGAAAGATTGCGACCGAGTTCTTCCAGAACTGGCTTCACGCGCTTGGCAATTTCGGTTGCCAGCACCCGATCACCGATGTCAGCTAAGCGCTCACGCACTCCACTCCCTAAGGGACGGAGCGTGCGCATCCAAGCCACAACGCCTCTGAGGAACGAAGGGTTTGAGCGCTCGCGTTGCCAGTTCGAGCCAAACGCCTCTTGGCCTTGGGGGTCGTGCTCGGCGATTTTGCGCTGCGCCGCCTTGGCATCGAGCAGCACATCCAAAGACCCAAGCATGTCCAAAGCTGGAAGCTTGGGGTTAGAAAGCAGTGTGCGGATTGTCTGATTGGCGCGACGCCAATCTCCACTTAGGAAGCGAAACAGGCTCGTGCCGCGCATGGCCAACTGACCGCGCGCCGCTTCAAGTTCCGCAGGGTCTTTGTTCCAGGCGCTGTCCCGGAAGACCGTTGAGAGGCTTGCTTTGGCCTGCTGGACGCTTTCAACGGCCACGACGATCTCTTCGACCGCATCTACCCCCCGGTCCCAAATGTGAGCCACCAGCGCATCGCGATCGAGTTCCGGAATGCTCGTGGCCCGCTCAGCGATCGCAACGAGGCGGAGGGCGAGATCCAGCGTCAGCGGTGACTTCTCAGCCAGAAGCTGCGTCAAGCGAGTGAGATCTGGCAGAAGCCGAACCAGTGCGCTGTGTGCCCCACCGAGCGTTGCAAGCTCTTTCCCCAAGACGAAGCTGCTTGGCAATGCGCCCAAGGTGGCCTTGGTAGCGTCCCAGTCCTGCACCAACGCGTCCGCTTTGATCTTCGCTTCGACCGCCGCCCTGGCCTTCTGAGCGCTTTCCAGCACATCGATGACAGTCGACGCACGACCAGGCTCATCCCAGACCTCGCTTTGGAGCGCGTTGGAGCCAAGCTTTGGCGCTTCTAGGAGCGCCTTCACGCGCTGAACCGCAAGGCCCGCATCATCAAAGAGCGCCGGAGGAGCAAGGTCCAGTGTGTGGTGGAGCGAAGTGCTTGACGCTTCCCAGTCACCCAACCGCTGGGACAATCCTGAGACCAAAATGAGCAACCGGTCGCGCTCACTCGGTAAGAGACCGTCGTTCTGAACGCCGCTCCAAGCGTGCTCATCTGGAACGCCGATCTCTTCAACTCGCTCGATCAGTTCGCGCAGGAGCGATTCCCGCTCCTCCTTTTGATGGGACGCCCAGGAGGTCGGCGCTTCGAGAGGCAGGCTTTGGGTCGTGTAGCCCAAGCGACGCAGGCGCACCATGTGTCCGAAGACTTGGTAAGGCGTCAGTCCAGACGGCTGGTGAACTTCGTGGAGCCGCGCCACATGGGCGTTGAGCGTGTCACGTCGTTCGGTGAGCTGCTCGATGATGGGCGCAGAGCTGCTTCGCTTCGGCTCGCCTAGGTTCAGCGTCTGGCGAAGTTCTTCCAGTAGTGAGCGCTTGTTGGCCTTGTTGCTATGGAGTTCCAGACACGCCACCCCCACACCGACATGATCCAAACGGCGTTTGACCACTTCGAGCGCGGCCATCTTCTCCGCCACGAACAGCACGCGCTTACCCTCAGCCACAGCGCCTGAGATGATGTTCGCGATGGTTTGAGACTTGCCCGTTCCAGGGGGCCCTTGCACCAGGATGTTGTTGCCTTGGAGCACATCGTGCACCACCAAGGCTTGCGACGAATCGCAGTCCACCACATGGCGCATCTTCTCAGGCGGGATGATGCGGTCCAGATTGCTCGCCTCATCGGTAAGACTTGCTCCGGGAAAGCCATCCTGAACGACGCCCCGAAGCGTCGGGATGGCCTCCATCCCGCCCAGCGCCTCCCAACCCTGGGGGTCTAAGTCCCGATACATCATGAACTTGGCGAACGAGAACAGCCCCAGGATGGCGTCATCGCGAAGCACACCCCAGGTGTCTTTGCCTTCCAGCATCACTTCAACCGACGCCAAGTAAGCATCAATATCGAGCGTTTCGAACTCTTCGATGTTGGGCAAGCGCAGCCCAAACTCGCGCTGCAAGAACAACTGCAACGACAAGTTGGCTTGGATATCGTCGCCGGTCCATTTGAGGTGGAACTTCTCGCCCGCTGTGCTTCGCTCCAATTGAACGGGGATGAGCACCAACGGCGCGAAGCGGTCCGTTTGCGGGGTGGAAGTAGCGCGCCAGCGCAGGTAGCCAACTGCTAGGTAAAGGACATTAAGGAAGGTCTGATCAACTCACCGCAGATGCGCGACACTATCGCCTTATGTAGAGG
>NZ_JAGHWR010000123.1:0-6277 GCF_017746155.1 Xanthomonas sp. D-36-1 | reverse complement strand
TCGATGCGACGCTGATCGCTGGCGTCCTGCTGTTCGCGTGGCGCGTAAAGGATCTGCAGGGCGTGATTGGTGATGATGGTGCGTGACAGATCTTTGCCGTAGGTCGCGTCCAGCTGGGCCATGCTCTGGATGATGGGCAGAAGGCGGATGTTGTAGCCGGCCATGTAGGCTACCGCGGTCGCGATGATGTCCACCTTGCCGATCGAGGTGAATTCGTCCATCAGCAGCAGGCACTGATACTTGAGCTCAGGGTTGGATTTGGGAAGTTCGCGGGTGTTGAGGTTGATGATCTGGCTGAAGAGCAGATTGATGATCAGGCGGCTTTCGGCCAGCTTGTTGGGCTGGATGCCAATGTAGATGGTCATCTTCTTCTTGCGAAGGTCCGTGAGCACGAAGTCGTCCGCACTGGTGGCAGCGTCCAGCACCGGATTGATCCACGCATTGAGCGGCTCCTTCAAGGTGCCCATGATCGAGGCGAAGGTCTCATCCGCCTGTGACAGCATGTTGGCAAAGGCCGACTTGGCGTTGCTGCTGAGGAACCGCCGCTCGGACAGCGACTTCAGATATTTCTTGAGATCGGTACCGTCACCCGACGAAAGGCGATAAATCCCGCCCAAAGTGGGTGCCCCTGCCCCACCCGGAAAACCGAGCGAGAGCTCCTCGTCCCAGTTTTCGAACAGGTACAACGCGAACGCCATGAAGGCGTTGCGCGCCTGGCTCACCCAGAACTTCTGGTCGTCGGACCCGTCCGGGTACAACATCGCTGCAATACTCATCAAATCCGAAACGCGAAATGCGGGATCGTTCGATACATAGGTCAACGGATTCCAGCGATGTGTGCGACGGTCTTCGGCGAACGGATTGAACAGGAAGACCTCGTGGCCCTGGCTTGCACGCCAGCCACTGGTCAGGTCGAAGTTCTCCTGCTTGATGTCCAGGACCACGACCGACTCTTGATACTCCAACAGGTTCGGGATGACGACACCGACGCCCTTACCCGAGCGCGTCGGTGCAGCAAGAATCACGAATTGTTGGCCGCTCAATCGCACCAGCTTGCCGTTGAACTTGCCGACGACGATGCCGTTTCCGCTGGGCTTGAACAGCCCATGTTTGGAGAGATCGGCGGCGCCGGCAAAGCGGGCGTCACCGTGCAGGGCGCGCGGCTTGGGCTTGACGATGAGCACAACGGCAATCGCCCAGACCAGCACCGGCAGCCCGAATCCAAGCACGCCCGCAATCTTGATCTTGGTCGCGTAAGGCGCCACTTGGGGCAACCCAAGAGCGCCGAAATAGCGATAGTAGGTGTCCCACCCGTACAGACCGGTGTCGAGCCGCAGCAACAACAGGGTCAGATAGCCGGACAGGCAATATCCAACTAGCACCGCCACCAGCGTGGCAATTGCGATGATTTTGGGTTTGGACATGCGCCCTTCTCCTTAGGCTTGCATCACGATGGCGGGCTAGCGGCGCACGACCGGCTTATGGTCGACAAGATCGGACTTGCGCCCACCACTCTCGCTCTCCACCAGCGAATCGATCCAGACCTTGGCCTGGTCCAGGGACAAATCCGGAGTGATTCGCGTACCCGCCTCGGTCACAACGGCGTATGCCACGACGGCGTCGGGTGCGTACACCTCGTCACGCGTAATCGCCACAACACGGTCCCCCCCCTGGTCAGCACGGTGTGCTGATACTCGTCCATCGCCAGCCTTCCTTTCCGTCAGCGCGGTGGCGATGCTAAAGCAAGACGTGTGACGGCGAAAGCGGTATCGGCTGACTGGGCTGCGGCAGGCAGCGCTGACCCGCAAAACAGCCGCGCTGAACACTTATTTCCCACAGCCGAGGCACTCTCGGTGCGCTTTCGAAGACGCGCACGGGCGGCCGAAGACCTGGACTGCCTACCGCCTTCGCGTGGAAGGCACTGCGATAGCCTGGCTTACCGCACGAAGCGCCCCTTCGCGGTGAACGCACCCACCAGCCCCGGCGCTCAACTGACATCCGGCGACGATCGATCAAGCCACTTTTCAAGATAGAAGGACGAGAGCGGCATCAGTAGTTCACCCGTCAGAGGGGGACGAGGCGCCGCGAGCATCACGCATCATCCGCAACGTATAGATCAGACAGATGGCGCGGCACGATTTGGCACCGCTCGAGCATCGCCGCGTACCTGGCCGGCGACGTTTTGACCGCAGCCAGCCACTTCCATACACCAGTGCCGCGTCTCCGCATCGCCAGTCGATACGCAACGCGCAGCGCAGCAAGGCGGGAATTCCAGTGCAGCAGACCCGAGCTGACAGATGCCAACGCTGCAAGAACTTTTGCGTGGGGTCACGTCGGGGTCAGTGGCAGACGTGCCTGCCGATCTTGAAACCACTCAAGCCCCTGTACCATCTGGACTTAGAGTGGTGGGCGGTACAGGGTTCGAACCTGTGACCCCTACCATGTCAAGGTAGTGCTCTACCGCTGAGCTAACCGCCCGTTTCCTGCGTCAGCATTGCGCTGTGCAGGGCGCGCATTCTAGCGCAGGGATTTAAGGACCACAAGCCCTCCCCGCGCCCCAAGACGTCTCTGCCCTAGCCCAGACTTGCCGCTTTCAACTTCTGGATCTGGTCGCGAATCTGGGCTGCGGCCTCGAACTCCAGATCCTTTGCGTGCTGATACATCTTCTGCTCCAGGCTCTTGAGCTTGCCGGCGATTTCCGCAGGCTTCATGGCACGGTAATCGGGCGTCTCCTCGGCAACCTGGCGTGATTTCGAACGGCCCTTGCCCGACTTCTTCTCGGCCGCATCGTCGCGCGCGCCTTCCATGATGTCGGCGATCGGCCGCTCGACGGATTTCGGTGTGATGCCATGTTCCAGGTTGTACTCGACCTGCTTCTCGCGGCGACGATCGGTCTCGTCGATCGCCGCCTGCATCGAGCGCGTCATCTTGTCGGCATACAGGATGGCCTTGCCGCGCAGATTGCGTGCGGCACGGCCAATGGTCTGGATCAGCGAACCGGTCGACCGCAGGAAGCCTTCCTTGTCGGCATCCAGGATCGCCACCAGCGAGACTTCCGGCATGTCCAAACCCTCGCGCAGCAGATTGATGCCCACGAGCACATCGAACTTGCCCAGACGCAGGTCGCGAATGATTTCCACGCGCTCGACGGTGTCGATATCCGAGTGCAGGTAGCGCACCCGAATCCCGTGTTCGCCCAGGTACTCGGTGAGGTTTTCGGCCATGCGCTTGGTCAACGTGGTCACCAATACACGGTCGCCGAGCTTGATGCGCTCGTGGACCTCGGACATCAGGTCGTCGACCTGCGTGCCGACCGGGCGGATCTCCACGACCGGGTCGATCAACCCGGTCGGGCGCACCACCAACTCCGTGACTTCGCCGGCAGACTCGCGTACCTCGTAAGGACCCGGCGTCGCCGAGACGTAGATGCTGCGCGGCGAACGCGCCTCCCACTCTTCGAAACGCAAGGGGCGGTTGTCCAAGGCGGACGGCAATCGAAAACCGAACTCCACCAGCGTTTCCTTGCGCGAACGGTCGCCCTTGTACATCGCGCCGATCTGCGGAATGGTCACATGCGACTCATCAATGACCAGCAGCGCGTCCGGCGGCAGGTAGTCGAACAAGGTCGGCGGCGGCTCGCCCGGCGCCTTGCCGGTGAGATGCCGCGAGTAGTTCTCGATACCGTTGCAAAAACCCACTTCGGCCATCATTTCCAGATCGAATTGCGTGCGCTGGGCCAAGCGTTGCGCCTCGACCAACTTGTTCTGTGAGTAGAGCTGCTCCAGGCGTTCTTTCAGCTCTTCCTTGATGGTGTCCACCGCACTCAAGGTACGCTCACGCGTCGTGGCGTAATGAGTTTTCGGGTACACGGTGTAGCGCTGCAACTTGCGCAAGGTTTCGCCAGTGAGCGGATCGAACAACGTCAGTTGTTCGATGTCGCCATCGAACAACTCGATGCGCAAGGCTTCGGTATCCGACTCGGCCGGGAACACATCCAACACCTCGCCGCGCACGCGGAAGGCGCCGCGTGTCAGTTCGAACTCGTTGCGGGTGTACTGCAAATCGGTGAGATGGCGGATCAACTGGCGCTGATCGATGTGCTCGCCAACCGACAGGATCAGACGCAGCGATAGGTAGTCCTCCGGCGCGCCAAGGCCATAGATTGCCGACACCGTCGCTACCACCAGCGAATCGCGCCGAGACAGCAGGGTCTTGGTCGCCGACAAGCGCATCTGCTCGATGTGTTCATTGATCGAACTGTCCTTCTCGATGAAGGTGTCCGACGACGGCACATAAGCCTCCGGCTGGTAGTAGTCATAGTAGCTGACGAAGTACTCGACCGCGTTATGAGGGAAGAATGACTTGAACTCGCCGTACAGCTGCGCCGCCAACGTCTTGTTCGGCGCCATCACCAGCGTCGGCTTCTGCACCTGCTGGACCACATTGGCAATGGTGTAGGTCTTGCCCGAGCCCGTTACACCCAACAAGGTCTGCTTGGCCAGCCCGGCCTCGAAGTTGGCGACCAGCTTGTCGATGGCTGCAGGCTGGTCGCCCGCTGGCGAGTAAGGGGATACGAGCTGAAAACGGTCGGTCATGGAGCGCACCTTCGAACGACCAATAAGTATAGCGATGGCGGATGACGGCGATGTTTGCGGTTTCCCTACCTTCTTACGGGCTTTAGGCCGATCGCGGAAACGTCAGCCGCGCCCGATTCTAGGGATCACCGAGAATCGAGGCTTGGCAAGGATATGCACCAACCCCACAAAGGATTCAGCCTCATTGAGTGTTCTATTGCGGTGGCAGCATTTGCGGTGGCGCTATCCATGGCGCTACCGTCCTTAACGGCGTTGCGACGAACGCATCAGGTTCGGTCAACGATGCTTGAGCTTGCTGCACATCTGGCACTGGCAAGGTCGACCTCAATTACCCGTGGGGATCCGGTAGGAATGTGTCCGCGCGAGTCATCAGATGCTTGTGCAGCTGGTCACGATTGGACGCACGGCTGGCTGTTGTTTGCAGATCCGGACGGAAATCGCCGACCCGATGGTGCGCATGACATCATCGCGTCGGGGACAAGCAAGGTTGACGCGAAGATAAGCGTCCGCACCACTTCCGGACGTACGCAGCTGCGCTTTGGCCCACTCGGGACAATGCTGGGGACTAACGTGACCTTCAACGTCTGCCGAGATGGAGGCCTTGAGGGTCAGGTCATCGTCAGCATGACTGGTCGGCTTCGCTCCTTGCGGCCGCGCTTACCTCAACCTTGTCCCTCTTAAGATTTGCGGCGCGACAGGGGGACTTGCACATGCAGCCAAGCCTCCCTATAATTTGCCTCCCCGCCCGAATAGCTCAGCCGGTTAGAGCACTTGACTGTTAATCAGGGGGTCGTTGGTTCGAGTCCAACTTCGGGCGCCAAGACTGAAACCCACGCACATGCGTGGGTTTTTTTGTCGTGAATTTACATCGCGCTGGAAATAGAGAACGCAATCTCGGCGGCGATGAAGCATCCTCGCTTATTCGAGCCGCTCAGAAGTAGAGGTGGCTGGTGATTGCCCATTGCGAGGCGGATGGACGGCAAGCCGCCGAGTGATTGATGTAGTCGTTGGCGGCTGCCAGTCCTCGACCATGCGCCGAATCGCCGAGCTTAGTCAACATGAGGCAGTCCAGCACTTCAGTGCGAAAAATGCGGTTGAAGCGTTCGATATCGGCATTTCTGGGTGGGCTTGCCGGGCTGGATGTGGATCAGGGTGACGCAGTGCTGCTGTGCCCACTGCCCGAGTGCAAGTGCTGAAGAACTCCAGCCCGTCGTCCAGGCGCAGTCGCCTTAGGGCGCCAGCAGTTCGACCAACTCGTCCAGTGCGCGGCTGACCCTTACCGAGGGCGGGCTGGTGTCGATTTCAATCTTCATCCATTCGCGATTGAAGTCATCGTTGATGTTGAAGGTGCGAAAGCGGCGGCCAGACCGCAGGGCATCGGACATGAACTCCGTCGCCCAGGTGTGGTTCGCCGCTTGCAGGATCTCCAGCGGCGCGCGGATGCGATCAGGTAGCTGGCGCTTGCCGCGACGTGGTAGGTCGGGTTTCAGCGCTGTGTAGCCGCCTGGCAAGAGCCTTGCCCCAACCCTGCGGCCGCGCCCACTCCATCAGCGAGCCACAACCGTGTCCGGATTGTCCGCCCAGTTCGACCAAGAACGCCGACCATGCGCGCGACCCTGAGATGCATCAGACCAGGAAGGGAAATCAGTGGTATTTTGGGATGAAGGCGCACATCGGCGTGG
>NZ_JAGHWR010000122.1:0-9048 GCF_017746155.1 Xanthomonas sp. D-36-1 | reverse complement strand
CAGATTAAAAGTGCTGGTGACAATGGCCCAATCGAAAAACCCGCCCTTCCCACCCACATAGCTTTGCTTGTTCATCAGGGTCGGGGTGGAAGCGCCCTTGTCGCGCAAGTGCTGATACCAGTGCGCCAGATCTGTCCGGGTGACGCCGTGGAGCTTGGTCTTGGTGCCGAGAAAAGCCACCAACGACTCGATGGCCGTCTTTTTGATCATGTAGGTCTTGGGGAGCGTGCGGCTTTGAATTGACGCAAGCCACCCATCCCTAGCCTTGTCCAAAGCAATGGCCTGGGCGACCTGGCGCCGGCCGGGCTGAGGTTGAACAGGATCCCTGAGGTCCAGCGCGCCGATGGCGGCGACCTCAGCGGCATTGGCCCAGGTCTGGTTCTTGCGGAATAGGCGCAGATCTTCGTCGTTGTCGATCTGCCAGCGTTCGCTGATCGTGCCATCCGGCGCTTGTGTTCGATGCAAGGTCAAATCGCGAAGCGATGCGCCCTGGCTCAGGCGTTCGACCAGCGCATCCATGTCCTTCTTGCCAAGCCTATCCACACGTCGATCCCTCAACACGTCGAAGGCCTGAGCATAGCCTGAGGCAAGCATCAAAGCGCGCAATCGCGCGCTAGGCAGTTCTTTCGTGTGGAGGGTGTGCTTGATGACCTTGCGACCCAAGACCGATTGCAGATCAATGGGAACGCGTTGGCGGAAGGACCAATGGCCGGAGGAGGATCGAACGAGGTGATGAGGAATGCGCATCGGGAGATGTGTCCCGATTTGTGTCCTGCACCAGACCTCCATTTCTCATCAAAAACCAATGTAAGCCATTGATTTATATGAGACATGGCGGAGAGAGTGGGAGAAAGTAGAAACCAATCCATCTCTCTGATTTGCAAGTGAAACACAACCCGAAAATGTGCCCTGGTTCGTGCCCTCGCGAAGCTTACATTATTCGCGGAGGCTTGGGACGAGGGGCAGCCGATCTGGCTCGGGCCGCCTTCGGCACGGCCCTGGGCCGTGCTTGCGGCGTTGGGGTGACGCGAATGCGTCCATTCCCTGTTTTTGCGCGTGCTTCGGCACGCGCTGCAAATGACACAGGCTCCACACGAACCTCATTGGTCGCGTTGGCCTGCATTGTTCTCCCGCCACCCGATTTGCTACGGCTACCGTAATACGACAAGCTTTCAGTTGATCGGTGGCCCATAGTTTTTGCTGCCTCTGCGGCTGTCATCGCACCGGTTGAAACGGCTTCTTTTAGTTCACTTCCGACCTGGTGACGGAAGGAATAGCAAGACAATCCTGATGAGGCCAGTCCTCGGTTCAGGCTTCTGTAATCGGCATCGGAAGTCTGCATTTTCCAGGCCTTCCCGTGCTTGGCCACTTCCTCTGCCAATGCTTGGGCTGCGCTTCCTTTGACTGGCACACGAATGACCCGGACCTCTTGCCCTCTATTATGCGCATCACTGCACTTGGCCCCTAAAACCTCAGCGGTTAAATATTTTCCGCCTTCGGTTACTTTTAATTTTATGCCCTTTTTTAGTTCTGCTGGCCTCACCCCAAACAGGGACAAAACTGCCAAGCGTTCCGCGTGGCGTTCTACCAATTTTGTCCCTTTCTTGTTTCCAGCAATGAGTGCGACCGTCGCCAAATTTGGTGACGGTGCGCGGGTTGATCGCTTGGATTTGGACACTGGACGAATGCCTTGTTCTTTCAATTTTGCAGCCTTGTGAGCCCAGGTCTTCCTATGAGGCTGCATAAATTGCTCATCTAAAACCGCTGCCATATTAAAAGCTTGCTCGGTGCAGTATTGGGCTTTTTCTAGTTGCCCTGCCTTTCTGGCCACCTCAGAAGCAGCACGCCAAGCGCGGGTGTCTTGCTCTAAGCAATATCGTGTCGCGGTCCGTAGGAAATCCCAGTGCGCACGGGTAGAGGCGGCTTCCAAGGCGGTTTTGCCTGATGCGCGCAGGTTGTCATAGGCACGGCGATACTTCTCTGCTGTCTCATTGCTGATGTCTCGCTTTGGACAGTCGTCGAGGATGTTGCGCGTCTGGCGGTCCGCGTGCAGCGTCCACGCCTTGCCATCGCTTTGCGATGCCAGGCGGGCACGCGTTGCACGCTCCCGAAGCGCAGAAGCATGCTTACTCATCCAATCGCCACCTACCGGTGACAATTGGATATCGTGCGCACTATTCGAAAGGCTCTCGCCTTTCTCACTGTTCGGCTGGCTCCCGCCATCCTCACCGACCCTACGCTTTTCGCTTCGGGTCGTGTGTCCTTCGCTCTCGCTTCGGACACGGGAGCGCCCAAAACGGCTAACGCCATTTTGGTCACTCCCCACATTGTCGGACGGTTTGAAACCGTCCGACAATGTTTTGAAGCCCAAAGCTGCTGCTGAAAAAATGTTCAAGGGTATTGCCGATCTGACTTAGATATATTATCCCTCAAATTATCCGGAAGCCAACAGATATTGCGCTAAATAATTTTCTATCTATATTATCCGGATGTCCGGATCGCTAATAAATCGAAGAAAAGAAATGGATCGCCTCGATCTTTATCTTGACAAGGAGGTCGCAGCTTTATTGCGCAAGCGCGCCGCTGAACTTGATTTGCGCCCAGGCACTTTTGCGGTTCGCTTGCTTACAGCTGCTGTCAGCAATGAACGCAAAGCCTCCAAATCCAAACCATAATTCAGCACTGACAATCCCGGGAATTTCCCGGTTCCATTTAATTTTTCTGCCAATGTAAATTCACGGCTATAAGTCGAATGGTGTTCGTCATCAAGCTCATGACCCACCAATTGCGCTCTCAACTCGGAAGCAACCCCCGCCCCTTGTAGCTCTTGGATAACGGTCTTCCTGAGTGAGTGAAACCCTCGCTTAGCTTCCGGCCAATCGGAGCCGACTGTGACCAAATGGCGGGTGAAGGCTTTGGAGATCCAGTTTCCTGCACCATTTTTTGCCTTGGGGTCTGCTTGACTGAAAAGACGGGTCTCCCCTCTTTTCTGCTGCACCTCGACAAAATCCAATAGACCCAGCTTAATTAGATCGGGATGGATTGGCACGATCCGATTACTCGACTCATTTTTAACCCTCTGCCCATCTCCTTCATCGCCAATTTTGATGGCTAAAACTCCATCAATTTTGGCAACATCAGTCAGCAACAATTGACCAACTTCCGAGGCTCTTGCGCCAGTGTAGAGTCCCAAGACGCTTGCCCAGCGGGCACCGGGTGACATTTTTTCAAAATTGACTGACGAATAAATTGCCAGCAATTGTTCAGCAGTAAAACTCTTAAAGCCGAGTTTTTTGCGCTGACGCTTTTCCCTTGCCCCATATTTAATATGGCCAGTAGCTGGATTATCACCCTTCGGATAATATCCCGAAGCCATCGCCCAGGCAAAAAAACCAGTTTTCCCCAGATACGATTGCTTATTATAAATAGCGGGCGTCGAATTACCCTTATCTCTCAAATGTTGATAGAACCTTGCCAAATCAGGTCTTCCAATCGCATGCACATTACGATGCAATCCAAGATAGAAGGTCAAATCTTCGATCGCTGTTTTTTTTATGGCTAAGGTTTTAGGAATTGTGACGGCCTCCAAACTTGCCAGCCACTTTGTTTTAGCATCCCCTAAGGTAATCGTTTCAGCCACTGTCATAGCAGCTGGATCAGCTGATTTTGGCTGATGCAATTGACCAATGGCCGCTATTGCTTCCATTGCTCTTGCGTGATCTGCCTCATCGTTGGCCTTTAATCGATAGCCATTCGGCAAATCAATCTCATAGGCCCGAGAACCTTGCGCGGCAAGATTTTTCAGCACTTCATCGACGGTGATCTTCGCCACACCTTGCCCACGGATTGCTTTGAAAGCCGCAGCATATCGCGAGGCAAGCCACAAAGCGGCTTGCCGGGCATCCAAGAGGTTGTGTCCCAAGCTTCGTTTGATGAACTCGCGCCCGATCAGCTTCCGCAGGTCAGTCGGAACGCGCTGACGGTATACATAGCGGCCTGAGGCCGTCTTGGTCAGGTAGTGAGGTAGCTTCATTCGGAATGTGCCCCGAATTGTGCCTCACCCGCATCTGTCAGCCCTGTTTTTTGTTGTTTGAAATCAACAACTTACGCAGGAGTGGCGGAGAGAGTGGGATTCGAACCCACGGAAGGTTTGACCCTTCGCCGGTTTTCAAGACCGGTGCCTTAGACCGCTCGGCCATCTCTCCGATGCTGCTGCGCGTGACTGCCGAAGGCATCGGATGTCACGCGGGCGACCCGCCCTGCGCGGGTGGACCTGGCTGTGGCCGCACGAACATCCTGTGCGGCCCGCTCTCCCAGGATTGCTCCCGGGCGCGCATTCTCGCATGCCCGGGCGCGTTTTGCTCAGTGGCACCGCCGCCGTTGGCCGGCGCAGCGTGCTGCACCGCGCATGCTGCTCGGCTGCTATGGTGTTGTCGGCCGACGGCGTCTGAGCACACACGCAACCGGCCGGACATCTGACGCGAACCGACTGCTGAGCAGCCAGGGCACTGCCAGACAGCATGCCAGCCAACCTAGGCCTTGCCAGCTTCGTCACGGACGCTCAGCCTGCTTCGGCCACCGCCAGGCGCGGCGCCGTGCCGGCGGCACGCTTGAGCTTTTCCGCCAGTTCGGCGCAATTGCCGCCGCAATCCAGGCGCGAGCGTTCGATTTCCTGTGGCAGGTGTTCGGCCAGGAAGTCGATGAACACCCGTACCGCCGGCAGCAAGCCGCGACGTGAGGCGAACACGGCATGGCAGATGCCCTGCGGCAGCGACCAGTGCGGCAACACCACTTCCAGCTCGCCGCTCCGCACCGCTTCGGCGCACACGGTTTCCGGCAGCATGGTGATGCCGAAGCCGTCGCGCGCCATCGACTGCAGCAGCGGGAAGTCGAAGCCGGCCAGGCGTGGCTGCAGGTCGACGCGGCGCATTTCGCCGTTCGGGCCGTGCAGCTCCCAGCGCTGGTGCGCTTCGTCTTCGCTGGTGCTCATGGTGGTGTGGTTGGCCAGCTCGCTGGGGTCCTTGGGGCGCCCGGCGCGATCCAGGTATTTGGGGCTGGCAACCAGCAGTTCCTGGACCTGGCCGAAGCTGCGCATCACCAGGCTGCCATCGTCGTCCAGGCGCGAGCGCACGCGTAGCGCAACGTCGTAGCCCTCGTTGATGACATCAACGCGGCGATTGCTGATATTGAGCTGCAGCCGCACCTTGGGATACTTGGCCAAAAATTCCGGCAACAACTTGGGCAACTGGATCTGCGCAAGCGAGACAGGAACGCTCACACGTACAAGACCGCGCGGCTCGGCGCTGAGACGATCCACCACCTCGCGCGCGGCCTGGGCCTCGGCGAGCATGGTTTGCGCATGCCGGTGCACGCTGGTGCCGACGTCGGTCACCGCGAAACGGCGCGTGGAGCGCTGCAACAGGCGCACGCCCAGGTCGGTCTCGAGCTGGCTGATGCGTCGGCTCAGGCGCGATTTGGGGATGCCAAGCGCACGCTCGGCAGCGGCAAAGCCGCCGTGATCCACCACCATCGCAAAGTAATACAGGTCATTCAGGTCGTGCATGGCGCATGTATCCATGGATAGAACGATACGTGATATTTAATCACCTTTATTCCAACAGAGCAACGACCTAGCCTGCACACCTCCGCGGCGCTGCCGCTTGCCACAGGTCACCGTCATGAAACTGCTGCACCTCGATTCCAGCGCGCTCGGCGCCAATTCCGTCAGCCGCGTGCTCAGCGCCGCCGTCGTGGAGCAGCAGCGCCGGCTCCATCCCGAGGTGGACGTGGCGTATCGCGACCTCGACCGCGACCCGATTCCGCATCTGAGCGCGCAGACGCTGGCGCAGACCGATCCGGCAGAGGCCGCGGCCGCCGAAGCGGTGATGCAGCAGTTCCTGCAAGCCGACGTCATAGTGATTGGCGCACCGATGTACAACTTCGCCATCCCCTCCACACTCAAGGCCTGGATCGATCGCATAGCGGTGGCCGGGCGCACCTTCCATTACACCGCCAATGGTCCGGAAGGCCTGGCCGGCGGCAAGCGCGTCATCATTGCCAGCGCGCGTGGTGGCCTATATGCCGATCCCACGAACGATTTTCAGGAGCCGTATCTGCGCCAGGTATTGGGCTTCCTGGGCATCGACGACATCCGCTTCGTGCGCGCAGAGGGCGTGGCGTATTCGCCGCAGCATCGCGCCGATGCATTGGCCTCGGCGCTGGCCGGGCTGGGTGAGGAAGAAGAGGTTGCTGTTAGCGCCTAAACAGTCGGCGTGATGCAGTGCTGCATCGAAAGGTCGATACGGGTGCGACATGCCGTGCAAGAGAAACGGGACCATCGCTGGTCCCGCTTTTTTTGCGTCAATTTCCAATAGCAAAGAAGCTCGCGATCAAGCGTCCTGGAACGGTTCTCGCCAGAGATCCCACACTGCACTCGACACTCTCATTTGTGGCGGCTACTAAAACGTAGCGAGCACGTGTTTGATGGGCGTGGATCTAGCCGGGCAACCGCAGTGCCCATATGCTATATGCGCACCGAACACAGCCCGCGCGCGCGGAGATGAGCACCGTCTTCTCTGTTCGCAGCGCTCAGCCGATCCGCTCGATCCCGCCCATGTACGGACGCAGCACCTGCGGTACATCGATCGAGCCATCGGCGTTCTGGTAATTCTCCATGACCGCGATCATCGCGCGTCCCACGGCAGTGCCCGAGCCGTTGAGCGTGTGCAGCAACTCCGGCTTGCCGCTGACCGGGTTGCGCCAGCGCGCCTGCATGCGCCGCGCCTGGAAATCGCCGCAATTGGAGCAGGACGAAATTTCGCGATAGGTGTTCTGCGACGGCAACCACACCTCCAGATCGTAGGTCTTGATCGCGGAAAAACCCATGTCGCCGGTGCACAGCAACACCTTGCGATACGGCAGTCCGAGTTGTTCCAGCACCACCTCGGCGCAGCGCGTCATGCGCTGATGCTCAGCATCGCTGTCTTCCGGCGCGCAGGCGGTGACCAGCTCCACCTTTTCGAACTGGTGCTGGCGGATCATGCCGCGGGTATCGCGGCCACCACTGCCGGCTTCGGCCCGGAAACACATCGAATGCGCCGTCATGCGCAATGGCAGACGCTCGGCGTCGATGATCTCCTCGCGCACGATATTGGTCAGCGGCACTTCGGAGGTGGGGATCAGATAACGGCGCGACTCGCCCACGTCGGTCTGGAACAAATCGTCTTCGAATTTCGGCAGCTGACCGGTGCCGCGCATCGAATCGGCATTGACCAGCAGCGGCACGTTGGTTTCTTCGTAACCGTGCTCGCCCACATGCAGGTCCAGCATGAACTGCGCAAGCGCACGGTGCAGACGCGCGACCGGACCACGCAGCACGGTGAACCGCGCACCCGACAACTTGGCTGCCGTTTCGCCATCCAACCAGCCGTGCGGCGCACCGAGTTCCACATGGTCCTTGACGGCGAAATCGAACTGACGCGGCGTGCCCCAACGCGATTGCTCGAGGTTCTCGCTCTCGTCCTTGCCAAGCGGCACATCCTCGGCCGGCAGATTGGGCAGGCCAAGCGCGATGCCTTCGAGCTTGGCGCGAATCGCATCCAGCGCGTCTTCGGATGCCTTGAGCTCATCGCCGAACCCGGCCACTTCGGCCATCAGCGCAGCCACATCTTCGCCCTTGGCCTTGGCCTGCCCGATCGCCTTGGATTTGGAATTGCGCTGGCTCTGCAGTTCCTGCGTGCGCACCTGGATACGCTTGCGCTCGCTCTCCAGCGACTCCAGTTCCGCAGTGTCCAGGGAGAAACCGCGCGTGCTGCGCAGGCGCTCGGCAAGGTCGGCGGGGTGTTGGCGAAGCAGGGCCGGATCTAGCATCGGAATATGTGCGTCAGTGGAATAGCGCGAGATTATCGCCTGTTCCGCCACCTGCTGCGATCGATTCACTACGGCTATGCCAGAATTGCGGCGATTCTTCAGGTGAGCCCTATGCCCGCGCCCCGTCCTGCGTCCGATCGCCCTATCGTTCTGCGTCTGCCCCGCCACACGCTGAAAATCGCCGGCATCGCCTTCGCTGCCGGTCTGCTGCTGTTCCTGCTGGTCTGGGCCACCGGCCGCAAGGACGACTTCTATAAAGCCTCGCCAGCGCAGCCGACCGCAGGCGCGCAGACCGACGACACCATTGCGCCGCTGCCGGCGCCGTTGCCGGCCCAGGACGGTGCCAGCGACATGCCGCAGGCCAAGCCGCCAGCCGAAACCCCCACCCTGGTGGACACCGCGCCACCGGCCCCACCCGCTCCGACGCCGCTGCCGGAAAATGCGGTGCCAGGCGCTGCTGGCAGCGCCATGCCGGTCAACGCACCGGTCGCTGGCGGCGATCGCCCGGTGCCGATCCAGGGCCAGATGCCGCCGCCCCGCTACCCGCCCGCTGCGCTGCGTCGCGGCGATGCCGGCGATGTGGTGGTGCGGGTCGACGTGGATGCCGCCGGCAATCCCGGCGGCGTGACCCTGGTGCAGCGCAGCGGCTCGCGCGATCTGGACCGCGCGGCCATGGAAGCGGTGCGGCACTGGCGCTTCCATCCGGCGCAGCGCAATGGTCAGCCGGTCGCTGGCAGCATGGACATCCCATTCGAGTTCAAGCCTGCGCAGTAAACGCAGCGCCCCCTCCGCGGCTTGTGCTTGTCGCGGCGTTGCGCGTATCCAGGCCTGAAATAGCAAGCATTGTTAACGCTCCGCAGCCGGAAGCACCATGCTGTTTAACCGCGCCGCAAGGTCAGCTTGACTAAGCTGAACATCCGGCAAGCTCTAGGGAAGGTCTGATCAACTCACCGCAGATGCGCGACACTATCGCCTTATGTAGAGGATTCATCCATGCAGCTGACGTTCGGTGACGCTGAGGGCTTGGGCAAGCGTAAGCAGACCCGGCGCGAGATCTTTCTTGCCGAGATGGAGCAGGTTGTTCCGTGGCAGCAACTGCTTGCCCTGATCGCGCCGCACTATCCAGTGTCGGGGCGGCCAGGTCGGCAGCCGTACGCACTGGCGACGATGTTGCGGATT
>NZ_JAGHWR010000121.1:0-14496 GCF_017746155.1 Xanthomonas sp. D-36-1 | reverse complement strand
ATTCCGAAGTTCCAAAAGCCACTCTTCGGAACGACGCCACCTTCCGCCCTGTCAGGTCTCGTTGTTCAGACCTTCCCTAGCACGCGCTGCAATGCCGGATGATCGACCATGCCAGGCGTGCGTCGACGCGGCGCAGCTAGCGCGGCAGGCGATGCAACGGCCGTGGCGCGCACGAAGTAGCCCGCGCGCGGCCGCGCCTGTACGCGTCCTTCGCGCTCGAGTTGCAGACACGCCTGCACCGCCGTGGCCGCGCTGATGCCGTGATTGGCGGCCAACTGCCGGATCGAGGGCAGGCGCTCGCCGGCGCGCAACGTGCCACGCTCGATCTGCTCGCGCAGCCGCATGGCGAGCGATTCGTACAAGAGCATTGAAGGCGCCTCATCTGTACTGGTTGATTTGTAGCGTATCTGAATCTGTACTGGTCAGGGGCAGCGCTGCACACTGCTGCTGTGCCGGCCCGCGTGTTGGCGTTCCCGTTGTGTGCGAGGCCGGTCATGCCGCTTTCCGTGTTCGTCATCGATGCGTTCACCACGCTCCGCTTCAAGGGCAATCCGGCTGCGGTGGTGCCGCTGCAGGCCTGGTTGCCGGATCCGCTGATGCAGGCCATCGCCAGCGAAAACAACCTGTCGGAGACGGCATTCTTTGTACGCGATGCCGATGGCGTGTTCGCGATCCGCTGGTTCTCGCCGCTGAAGGAGGTCGGCTTCTGCGGTCACGCGACGCTGGCCAGCGCGTTCGTGATCGCCACCCAGCAACTCGCACCGTTCCCGCTGCGTTTGCGTGCGGCCGCGGTCGGCGAACTGGGTGTGGAACGGCTCGCCGACGGCAGCTTCGAGATGCGCTTTCCGAAGCAGGCGCCGGCCTTGGTGGCAGCGGTACCGCAGGCCCTGCTCGATGCCTTGTCGATCGCGCCGCAGACGGTCTACGCCAACCGGCAGGCGTACATCGCGGTGTACGCGGACGAGCGCCAGGTGCGCGCGGTGGTGCCGGATCTGACGCGCATGCTGGCGTTGGCGCCACGGGATGTTGCGGTGACCGCGCCCGGCAGCGGCCACGATTTCGTATCGCGTTATTTCTGGCCGGCCAATGGCGGCGCCGAAGATCCAGTGACCGGCTCCATCCATGCGGCATTGGCGCCGTTGTGGGCGCAGACCCTGGGCAAAGCGCAGCTGACCGCGCTGCAAGCTTCAACGCGTGGCGGCGAGCTTGGCTGCCGGGTCGAAGGGCCGCATGTCTATGTGCGCGGCAGCGCAGTGCAATACCTGCATGGGACGATCGCGTTGTGAGCGCGGCCGTCGCCGTGGCTACCAGCGCAGCGCGCCGTGCCGTCTGGCAATTGCTGGTGGCCGAAGTGCTGATCGGCTCGGTCGGTGTGTTCGTGCATGAAAGCCGCCAGGACCCAGTCACCGCCGTGTTCTATCGCTGCCTGTTCGGTGCGCTGTTTCTCACCGTGTGCGGTGTGTTCGGCGGCCAGTTGCGGGGTCTGTGGCAGGAGCGCGCATTGCTGCGCGATGCGACCATCAGCGGAGTATTGCTGGTGCTCAACTGGGTGGCATTGTTCGCCGGCATGGCGCGCTCGTCGATCGGCGTGGCGACGATGGACTATCACGTGTTCCCGTTCGTCATGCTCATCCTGGCGGCGGTCTTACAGGGCGAGCGTACGTGGCGCGCGGATCTGGGCTGGACGCTGCTGGCATTCGTCGGGGTGGCGTGCTCCGCCGATCCGGCGCGGCTGTGGCAGGCGGTCGATCGCGGCTATCTGCTCGGCATCGCCCTGACCCTGCTGGCAGCCTTGCTGTGCGGCGCATCGCTGCTGATGTCGCGTCGCATCAGCCGCGAGCGCCCGCTGGCGGTCGTGACCGTGCAGTGCTGGGTCGGCACGCTGCTGTTGGCCGGCTTCTCCAGCAGTGCGGCGCTGCATCCAGGGCTGCATTGGGTCTGGCTGGTCGGGTTGGGCGTGATCCACAGCGGCGTGGTGTACGTGCTGTTCTATTCGTCGTATCGCCATCTGCACGTGGCCACGATCGCCGTGTTGGCGTTTGTGTACCCGTTGGTCACGCTGCTGCTGGATTACCTGCTCTACGGCCACGCCTTGGTGCCGCTGCAGTGGCTGGGCCTGACGCTGATCGTGGTCGGCACGCTGGCGGTGAATCTGAAATGGCGATGGCCACGCCGCGCAGGGACGACGGCGTAACCAGCCTGCCACGCAGGGCGCGTGGCGATGCAGCTTCAGCGAACGTCGCGCATTTGCCAGTGCGAGCCTGCCAGTGCCTGCATGCGCTGCTTGAAAAGCTCCCCCGGGAGACTGGTGGTGGCGACCAGGTCGATGTGCAGGTCGTGCTGCTTGCCGGTGACCGTGGCGGCCGGGTCGGTAATGCCAAGGCTGGGGTCCACCTCGTCCGGGTCAGCCTGCAGTTGGCGCCAACGATCGAACCAGGCCGGGTCGCGCAGCGCCGCCTGCAATTGCTCGGCAAAGGCTTCGGCGCCATTGGCGGTGAAGCTCACCGACGGCGCGCTGCCACGGGCGAGCTTGGGATCGGGCAGGCTGATCGAATAGCTGACAGGCATGTGCAAGGCTCAGATGGATGACGCCGGCACGGTAGTGCAGCGCAAGTGAGCATGCCGTCGACGCGCGAACGGGCGACTGCACAGGCGCAGGTGGACGGCGATAGCAGCCATCAGCTAACAGCCAAGCACCCGTCCGCTGACGTCGCAGAAAAAAAGGCGCCTTTCGGCGCCCTTTTTTCTCCTCCGACGACGACTTACTTCAACGCCTTGAAGCGCAGGCGCTTGGGGCCGGCGTCGTCGCCCATGCGGCGGCGCTTGTCTTCTTCATACTCGCGATAGTTGCCCTGGAAGAACTCCACGTGCGAATCGCCTTCGAAGGCGAGGATGTGGGTGGCGATGCGGTCCAGGAACCAGCGGTCATGCGAGATCACGAAGGTGTTGCCAGGGAATTCCAGCAACGCATCTTCCAGCGCACGCAGGGTTTCGATGTCCAGGTCGTTTGACGGTTCGTCGAGCAGCAGTACGTTGCCGCCCTGCAGCAGGGTCTTGGCCATGTGCAGACGACCGCGCTCACCACCGGACAGCGAACCGACCATCTTCTGCTGGTCCTGGCCCTTGAAGTTGAAGCGGCCGATGTAGGCGCGCGACTGGATCTCGATGCCGTTGATGTTGAGGATGTCCAGGCCGCCAGCGATTTCCTGGAATACATTGTGGTTGCCTTCCAGCGCGTCGCGGCTCTGGTCCACGTACGACAGCTGCACGGTCGGTCCGACCACGATCTCGCCGGAGTCCGGCTTTTCTTGGCCGGTAATCATCTTGAACAGGGTCGACTTGCCGGCACCGTTGGGGCCGATGATGCCGACGATGGCGCCCGGCGGCACGATCATCGACAGGTTGTCGATCAACAGGCGGTCGCCGAACTTCTTGGACACGTTCTTGAACTCCATCACCGCGTTGCCCAGGCGTTCGCCCGGCGGGATGAAGATCTCGTTGGTTTCGTTGCGCTTCTGGTAATCGACCGATTGCAGCTCTTCCAGGCGGGCCAGACGTGCCTTGCCCTTGGTGCGGCCGCCCTTGGCGTTCTGGCGCGACCATTCCAGTTCCTTCTGGATCGCCTTCTGGCGGGACTTCTCCTGGTTGTCTTCGTGCTTGAGGCGCTCGTCCTTCTGGGTCAGCCAGTCGGTGTAGTTGCCCTTCCACGGAATGCCGCGGCCGCGGTCCAGTTCCAGAATCCACTCGGCGGCGTTGTCCAGGAAGTAGCGATCATGCGTCACCGCCACCACGGTGCCGGTGTAGCGCGCCAGAAACTGCTCCAGCCATTCCACCGACTCGGCGTCCAGGTGGTTGGTGGGTTCGTCGAGCAGCAGCATGTCCGGCTTTTGCAGCAGCAGCCGGCACAGCGCCACGCGACGCTTTTCGCCACCGGAGAGCTTGCCGACGATGGCGTCCCACGGCGGCAGGCGCAGCGCATCGGCGGCCACGTCCAGCTGGTTTTCCAGGGTGTGCGCATCGCCGGCGGCCAGGATCGCTTCCAGGCGTTCCTGTTCCTTGGCCAGCGCGTCGAAATCGGCGCCTTCCTCGGCATAGGCCAGATACACCGCATCCAGCGCGGCCTGGGCCTGCAGCACGTCGCCCACGCCTTCTTCCACCGCCTCGCGCACGGTGTGCTCGGGATTGAGCTGCGGTTCTTGCGCCAGGTAGCCGACCTTGATGCCCGGCTGCGGGCGTGCCTCGCCTTCGAAGTCGGTGTCCACGCCGGCCATGATCTTCAGTACTGTGGACTTGCCCGCGCCGTTCAGGCCCAGCAGGCCGATCTTGGCGCCCGGGAAGAAGCTCAGCGAGATGTCCTTGATGATCTGCCGCTTGGGTGGGACCACCTTGCTGACGCGGTTCATGGTGTAGATGTATTGCGACATGGGGGCTCCGTGGACGCAGGCAGCCCGCCGGCCGAGGCCGGAGGCAGCGGAAAAGGGGTTGCGCCAATTATACGGGCAAGTGGCTTGGGTCGCGGCAGCGCCCCTGCAGTTAAACGGCACCTTACTTTCGACCTGAATAGGCTTTTTCGTAATCGATTCCAGCAAGAATGCGTTAAGGCGGTCCGCCCCTTAATGAAATTACGACACCGCGAACAGGAACTGTCATGAACCGCAAACGCATCGTTACCGTTGTGCTTTCCTCCATCCTGGCGCTGGGTGCCTTCGCACCTGCTGCGTTCGCCGGGGATTGGGACCGCGACCACGATCGCCGCGGCTTTGATCGCCACCATGGCCCCGACCATCGAAGGGACTGGCGCGACGCCCGCCGTGACGACCGTCGCGAGTGGCGCCAGGACCGCCCCTACTACAGCAATGACTATCGCGAGGGCTACCGCGATGCCCGCTACCAGGACCGCCGCTACGACCGCAATCGTGTCTATGTCTACGACCGCCCCGCGTACTACCGCGCCGGCCCGCCGCCGCGTCCGTACTGGGCCCGTGGTCAGCGCTACCACGGTCCGGTCTATGTGGTGAACGATTACGACCGCTACGACCTGCGCCGCCCGCCGTACGGCTACCGCTGGCAGCGCGACGACCGCGGCAATCTGCTGTTGGTGGCTATCGCCACCGGCATCATTGCCGACCTGGTGCTCAACAACTAACTCGGCGCGGCCACCGGTTCATTCCCGGCCGCGACCGGCCGTCGGGGCAGTCATCACGCAAAGGCGCATCTTCGGGTGCGCCTTTGTCATGTGCGCGGTATGGGTGCACGGGCCGTGCTGGCGGCGCGGTTGGTCACCCGTGCGGCAGGGGCTTACAATCGGCGACCCTACTGGCCAACAGCTGCCCCGGAGCTTCGAATGTTCTCGCGCGATGTCCGACTGGAAACCTACGACCCCGAACTGGCCAAGGCCATCGCTGCTGAAGCCGGCCGCCAGGAGGATCACGTCGAGCTGATCGCCAGCGAAAACTACTGCAGCCCGCTGGTGATGGAAGCGCAGGGCAGCCAGCTGACCAACAAGTACGCCGAAGGCTATCCGGGCAAGCGCTACTACGGCGGCTGCGAGTTCGTGGACATTGCCGAACAACTGGCGATCGAGCGCATCAAGCAGGTATTTGGCGCCGATTACGCGAACGTCCAGCCGCACAGCGGTTCGCAGGCCAATCAGGCGGTGTATCTGGCACTGCTGCAGCCGGGCGACACCATCCTGGGCATGAGCCTGGCGCATGGCGGCCACCTGACCCACGGCGCAAAGGTCAACGTCTCCGGCAAGCTGTTCAACGCGGTGCAGTATGGCGTCAACGAGCAGGGCCTGATCGATTACGACGAGGTGCAGCGTCTTGCGACCGAGCACAAGCCGAAGATGGTGGTGGCCGGTTTCTCTGCCTATTCGCAGAAGATCGACTGGGCCCGCTTCCGCGCCATCGCCGACAGCGTCGGTGCCTACCTGTTCGTGGACATGGCTCACATCGCCGGCCTGGTCGCCGCCGGGGTGTATCCCAGCCCGATGGAACACGCGCACGTGGTCACCTCGACCACGCACAAGACGCTGCGTGGCCCGCGTGGCGGCATCATCGTGGCCAAGGGCGCCAGCGAAGAGCTGCAGAAAAAGCTGCAGTCGATCGTGTTCCCCGGCATCCAGGGCGGCCCGCTGATGCATGTCATCGCGGCCAAGGCGGTGGCGTTCAAGGAGGCGCTGGAACCGGCGTTCAAGACCTATCAGCAACAAGTGGTCAAGAACGCCCAGGCGATGGCCAATACGCTGATCGCGCGCGGCTACAAGATCGTCTCCGGCGGCACCGAGAACCATCTGATGCTGGTGGACATGATCGGTCGCGATGTCTCCGGCAAGGACGCCGAAGCTGCGCTTGGCAAGGCGCACATCACCGTCAACAAGAATTCAGTCCCCAACGACCCGCGCTCGCCGTTCGTCACCTCCGGTCTGCGCCTGGGCACCCCGGCGATCACCACGCGCGGTTACCAGGAACAGGACAGCATCGATCTGGCCAACTGGATCGCGGACGTGCTCGACGCGCCAACCGACGACGCCGTGCTGGCGAAGGTGCGTGATGCGGTGACTGCGCAGTGCAAGCGCTATCCGGTGTATGGCTAAGGTGCCGGGATTGGTGATTCGGGATTCGGGATGCGCTAACGGCGCGTCCTTGCTTGTGCTATTGCCAATCCCCAATCCCCAATCCCAAATCCCGGACGTCTGATGCATTGCCCCTTCTGCCAGCACAACGACACCCGCGTGATCGATTCGCGGGTGTCCGAAGACGGCACGACGATCCGTCGGCGTCGCGAGTGCGAGGCGTGCGGCGAGCGATTCAGTACGTTGGAAACGATCGAGCTCAAGCTGCCCACCGTGGTCAAGAGCGATGGTGGGCGCGAGGCGTTCGATGCACGCAAGCTGCGCACCAGCTTCGACCGCGCGCTGCAAAAGCGGCCGGTGGCCGAAGAGCAGATCGAAGCGGCGGTGCGTGCGGTGGTGCACCAGCTACGCATGTCCGGCGAGCGCGAAGTGGGTTCGCTGCGGGTAGGCGAATACGTGATGGTGGAGCTGCGCAAGCTCGATCATGTCGGCTATGTGCGCTTTGCCTCGGTGTATCGCAGTTTTCAGGACGTGGCCGACTTCCGCGAGGAAATCGAAAAGCTCGAACGCGAACTGCCGGTCGGCAGCGAACAACTGCCGCTGCTGGAAGCGGCATTGGAACGCGCCGGCAAACCCGGCAAGCGATGAGCGCGGTGCGCATCGCCTGCGTTGCGCAAACGCCGCAGTACCTGCCTGCGATTGCGCAGGCGCATCTACAGGCCTTTGGCGCGCTGTTGCCGGAGTGGAACATCGATGAGGCGCTGAGCGAGTTGCGCAGCCATGCGCGCGATGGGGTCATTCCGACGACCTGGGTGGCGCTGGATCAGACGCAGTGGCTGGGCTCGGTGAGCCTGCTCGAAAACGATGATGCACGCATTCGGCAATGGTCGCCTTGGTTGGCGTCGTTGTATGTGCAGCCGCAAGCGCGCGGGCAGGGCATCGGCGAGGCGTTGGTGGCGCACTGTGTGCAGGCCGCCGCGCAGCTGGGCGTGTCGCTGCTCTACCTGTATTGCCAGCCGGGATTGGCGCCGTTCTACCAGCGCCTGGGATGGCAGACACATACCGAGTTCCTGCTGGGCCCGATGCAGATCGTGGTGATGCGCATTGCGCCGGGAGTGGTGACGCAATGAGTAAGGCCGCAACGATCGGCAGTGCCGACGACCATCGCTGGATGGCGCAGGCGTTGCGTCTGGCCGAGCGCGGCGCCTACACCACCCGCCCCAATCCGATGGTGGGCTGCGTGATCGTGCGCGATGGCGTCTGCGTGGGCGAGGGCTTTCATCAACGTGCCGGCGGCCCGCATGCCGAAGTCTTCGCGCTGCGTGCAGCGGGTGAGTTGGCGCGCGGTGCCACCGCGTATGTAACGCTGGAGCCGTGCGCGCATTACGGACGCACGCCGCCGTGTGCGCTGGCCTTGATCGAGGCAGGCGTGATGCGTGTGGTCGCGGCGATGGCCGACCCGTTTCCGCAGGTCAATGGCGGCGGTTTCGCGTTGCTGCGCGAGGCCGGGATCGATGTGCTGAGCGGCGTGATGCAGGCGCAGGCGCGCACGCTCAACCGGGGATTTCTGTCGCGGGTGGAGCGTGGGCGGCCGTGGTTGCGGGTCAAACTTGGCGCCAGCCTGGACGGACGTACCGCGCTGGCCAGCGGCGAATCCAAATGGATCACCAGTGCCGATGCGCGTGCAGATGTGCAGCGCTGGCGCGCACGTGCGGGCGCGATCCTGACCGGTGCAGGTACGGTGATGGCCGACGACCCATCCATGACGGTGCGGATGGGCGAGGACTCGCCGGTCGTGCCGCCGTTGCGCGTGGTGCTCGATGCCGGGCTGCGGACGCTGGCGTGCAGGAACATTCGTCAGGGCGATGCGCCGACGCTGTATCTGCATGGCGAGGATGTGTCCGCACCTTCGCTGGACGATGCGCAGTTCCTTGCGATGCCGTTGCATGCTGGACGTTTCGATCTGGCCGCGGTGCTGGCGCTGCTGGCCGAGCGCGGCATCAACGAAGTCCACGTGGAAGGCGGCGCCACGCTGAGTGGTGCGCTGCTGCAGGCCGGGCTTGTGGACGAACTGCTGGTCTACATGGCCCCGGTGTTGCTGGGCGACAGCGCCAAGCCCTTGCTCGCTGGCCTTGGCATCGAAACGATGGCGCAGCGTGCGGCGCTGCAGCTGCTGGATGTGCGCCAGCTGGGTCAGGATCTGCGTCTGCGCTATGCGCCGGTTGTTGCCGGGTGAGCGCTGCATGGCGCGCGCTGCGCGGCCGTGCCGTTGCGCGCATGAAAAAAGGCCCCGCATGCGGGGCCTTTTTTCATGCGCGACGCCGATCAGAAGCTCGCGCGCACGCCGACCTTGTACTGGTTGGCGTTGTCGACGAACTGCGCTTCGGCGACCAGGCCCCAGGTGCGGGTGAAGTTGACCTGGCCACCCAGGGTGCCGACAAACTCACCCTTGTCCACGTCGCTACCGTCGATGTAGCCGGCCTTGATCCAGGCTTCGGTGCGCGGCGAAGGCTTGCCGCGCAGGCCCAGGTTGGCGAAGCCCAGGTTGCTCGAATCCGACGCATCGTCGACCGAACGGCCGCGCAGGCGCAGGTCGGATTCGACCTTGGCGCGCAACACGCTGATGTCGGCGGTGAACTCGACGCGCTCGGTCATTTCCTGGCGGTACCCGATACCCAGCGTGGCCTGCTGCAGCGTGCCCTCGAGCACGAAGCCGCCACCGAGGGTGTAATCCTTGTTGGCGCGCTAATAGCTGGCCAACAGGTAGACCGGCTGGGCAATCTGCCAGGAACCGCGCATGTAGCCGCCGTCGATATCGTCCGAATCGCCATTGACGCTGATTTCGGTACGGTTCCAGCCGCCTTCGACGTAGGTGTAGCTCAGGCCTTCCGCAGACGCGGCAAACGGTGCGGCAGCCAGCAGGGCAGCCAGGATCAGGGTATTACGCATTGGATGTCTCTCTCCGAATTGATGTCCGTGTCTCCACCCCGTTGCGAGGTGGAAAGAACGACGTCTCCCGTCGCGGCGCGTAAATTAACAGATCCTTCACAATCCTGGCTATGGGGGATTTCCCGACATGACGCAGTGTCCTGTCAGACGTCGCCCACACTCGGCCATCGCGCCGATGTGCCCTGTTAAACTTTGCGCGCCGGTTCGCCGGTACTCACGAACGTCTTCAGGGCGGGGTGCGATTCCCCACCGGCGGTAGGCATGCGCAAGCATGCGAGCCCGCGAGCGCTTGCACTCCAGGGTTGAGCGGACTAACGCCAAACTCCTGCTGCGCAAGGTCAGCAGATCCGGTCCGATGCCGGAGCCGACGGTATAGTCCGGATGAAAGAAGACGGCCACCGCGCAGCCTTGCGGCTGCGCGCGCGCCTGTTTGCTTTGCCTTGCGGCGTTTTTCGCTCAACTCCTGCGAGAAACGACTAATGTCCATGCACCACCTGCCGCGCTGCGCCGCGGCCTTCCAGCGCTCCACCACGGCAGCCTTGCTGCTGCAAGCGGGGGCACGCTGATGTTCACCGGCATCATCGAAGGCGTCGGCCAGCTGGCCGCGCGACAGCCGCAGGGCGGCGATGTGCGTTTCACCTTCGCCACCGGCACGCTGCCGTTCGACTCTGTCCAGTTGGGCGAAAGCATCGCGGTCAATGGCGTGTGCCTGACCGTGATCGCATTCGACGCGGCCAGTTTTCAGGCCGATGCCTCGACCGAGACGCTGTCGCTGACCACCCTGGGCGCGTTGCCGGAGGGCGCATTGCTCAATCTGGAACGCGCGATGCGACCCACCGATCGGCTTGGCGGGCACCTGGTCAGCGGGCATGTGGATGGCCTGGGCCAGGTGCAGTCGATCCATGACGATGCGCGTGCGCAGCGCTGGCGGTTTGCCGCGCCGGCGTCGGTGTTGCGCTATGTGGCCAAGAAGGGCTCGATTTGCGTGGACGGCGTGAGCCTCACCGTCAATGACGTAGACCAAGACGGCTTCGAGGTCGCGTTGATTCCGCACACCGTGGCCCACACCGCGTTTGCGCAGACTGCGGTCGGTGCGGCGGTGAACCTGGAAATCGATCTGGTGGCGCGCTATGTGGAACGCCTGCTCGGCACGCGGGGGGCAGCATGAATTTCGCACCCGTTCCGGAACTGATCGAAGAACTGCGCGCCGGACGCATGGTGGTCATCGTCGATGACGAAGACCGCGAAAACGAAGGCGATCTGATCATGGCCGCCGAGTTGGTGAAGCCGTCGGACATCAACTTCATGGTTACCCACGCGCGCGGGCTGGTGTGCCTGTCGCTGACCCGCGAGCGCTGCGCGCAGCTGGGTCTGGCGCCGATGGTGCGCAACAACACCGCGCAGTTCCAGACCAACTTCACTGTCAGCATCGAAGCGGCCGAAGGGGTGACCACCGGCATTTCGGCCTACGACCGCGCACACACCGTGCGCACCGCAGTCCGTCCGGATGCGCGGCCACAGGATTTGAGCCAGCCCGGGCATATCTTCCCGTTGATCTCCCAGCCCGGTGGCGTGCTGACCCGCGCCGGCCACACCGAAGCGGCCAGCGATCTGCCGATGCTGGCCGGGCTGGAACCGGCCGGTGTGCTGGTGGAAGTGCTCAACCCGGACGGCAGCATGGCGCGTCGCCCGCAGCTGGAAGTGTTCGCGCGCGAGCATGGGCTGAAGATGGGCTCGATCGCCGACCTGATCGCATATCGGCTTGCCAACGAGCACACCGTCGAGCGCGTGGACGAACGCGAGATCACCACCGAATTCGGTCCGTTCAAGCTGGTGACCTACCGCGACCGCATCGCGCACGACCTGCACTTTGCGCTGTTGCGCGGTCGCGCCGATCCGCAGACGCCGACGCTGGTGCGCGTACAGGTGGAAAACCCATTGGCCGACCTGCTGCACTGGCAACGCGATGACTTCGGCGTGGCAGCCACCGACGCCTTGCGCGCGATCGCCGCCGAGGGGCAGGGCGTGATGGTGGTGCTGTCGGCGCCACGCGACAGCGAATCGCTGCTGGCACGGCTGCGCCAGCAGCCCGAAGCCGCCGCCAATGCCAAGGACGTGAGTCAGTGGCGGCGCAACGGCGCCGGTGCGCAGATCCTGGCCGACCTCGGCCTGGGCAAGTTGCGCGTGCTGGGTACCCCCCGGCGCCAGGTGGGGTTGGCCGGATTCGGGCTGGAGGTGGTCGAGTATTTGGAGTGCCACGCCGGTGAAGGCGCGCGCGCGGTGCCGCCGTCTGCCGTTCCCTGAGATGGTTGCGAGCGGTTGCCGCAATCACTTGGCCGGTCGCGGTGGTCTCGACTGTTGCGTTGCTGACGGGGCGCAGCCGTCAGCAACGCGGTGCGTGTGCCGGCAACGCAGTGGCCTGGTGTCGGCTACCAATCGGGCCATGGCCTGCGCCGGCTGGCTGCGCAGGCGCAAGAGCCAGGTGGCGCTGGGCGATGTCCTCAATAACTTCGGCCAATGGCCATGGCCTGTGTTGTTGACGCGCATGGCCGGGTCTGCTTTGGCCGACCCGCCTCACACGCGTCGGCCAGGCCTGGGCCCGGCAGCTGTTAAACTTCCCGCCCCCTCGAGTTGCCGACCCGCATGACCCACTACGAAGGCGATCTTCGCCCCACCACCGCGCGCTTTGCGATCATCGCCAGCCGCTGGAATGCCCGTATCACCGACGTGCTGGTTGCCGGCGCGCGCCAGAGCCTGGCCGGCAACGGCATCGGCGAAGACGCCATCGACGTGATCCGCGTGCCGGGCGCCTGGGAGATCCCGATCGCCGCCAATCGCGTGGCGCAGTCCGGTCAGCACGGCGCGATCATCGCGCTGGGCTGCGTGATTCGTGGCGATACACGCCATTACGAGCACGTGGCCGACCTGTGTGCCGAAGGCCTGATGAGCGTGCAGCTGCAGACCGGCGTGCCGGTGCTCAATGGCGTGCTGGCGGTCGAGCGCGTGGAAGATGCCGAAGCCCGTGCTGGCGGTAGCCACGGCAATAAGGGCGAGGAATGCGCGCTTGCAGCGCTGGAACTGGTGAATTTGATGGAGTTGCTGCCATGAGCAAGCCCGGTGGGCATTCGCGCCACGGCCGTCGCGACGGTATCGACCCGGTGCTGCGCTCGCGCGCACGTCGGCGCGCCTTGCAGGCGGTCTATGCCTGGCAGATCTCCGGCGGCTTCGCCAAGCAGGTGATCGCCCAGTTCGCGCACGAGCAGGCGCACGAAGTGGCCGATCTGGCCTACTTCGAGAACCTGGTGGAGGGCGTGCTGAGCAACCGCGCCGAGCTGGATACCGCACTGACGCCGTACCTGGATCGCAGCGTGGAAGAGGTCGATGCGATCGAACGCGCCGTGCTGCGCCTGGCCGCCTACGAATTGCTGTACCGCCAGGATGTGCCGTACCGCGTGGTGATCAACGAAGCGATCGAAACCGCCAAGCGCTTCGGCTCCGAGCACGGCCACACCTATGTCAACGGGGTGCTGGACCGCGCCGCGGTGGAGTGGCGCAAGGTGGAGTCGGGCGCCTGAAGCGCCGAGATTGGGCATTCGTGATTCGGGATTTGCAGAGATTGACGGTCCTGCCGATGCGCGGTGCAACCGTCCGCACTTGAGCGACTCGACCGTTGGGTGAGCGGCCATGCCCGCGCTGCATATCGTTCGATGGTGCAGCTAGTCAGCCATCCTGCCGCATCTTGCAAAGCCCGCTGCTACGAATCCCGAATGCCCAATCCCCAATTCCAGCCCTTCAAATGCCCGAATTCGATCTAATTGCCCGTCTGCGTGCGCGCATTGCAGCGCGTGCCGACGTGCCGTTGGGCATTGGCGACGATGCAGCATTGCTGCAGCCGCCGGCCGGCGAGCAGTTGGCGATCACCGCCGATACGCTCAATGCCGGCGTGCATTTTCCGCACGAGACGCGCGCTGACGATCTGGGCTGGAAGACGCTGGCTGTCAATCTCTCCGATCTGGCGGCGATGGGCGCGCAACCGCGTTGGTGCACCTTGTCGTTGTCGTTGCCGCACGACGATGCGGCATGGGTGGATGGGTTTGCCGATGGCTTCTTCGCGCTGGCTGATGCGCACGAGATCGTGCTGGTCGGTGGCGACACCACGCGCGGGCCGTTGTCGTGCGCGGTGACTGCGATCGGCAGCCTGCCGCCGGGCGCAGCATTGCGGCGCGATGGTGCACGCGTTGGCGATGACGTGTGGGTGACCGGTACGCCGGGTGAAGCGGCCGCCGCGTTGGCGTTGTGGCAGGCCGGCCAGCTGGATGTGACCTGCGCGGCTACCGACCCATTGCACGAGCGCTGGCGCGGCCGCCTGCTGCGTCCGCAGCCCCGTGTACAGGCGGGGCTGCGCCTGCGCGGGCTTGCGCATGCGTGCGTTGACATTTCCGACGGGCTGCTGGCCGATCTGGGACATCTATGCGAACGCAGCGGCGTGGGTGCGCGCCTAGTGCTTGCGGCCTTACCGGCGATGCCGCGCAGTGCCGGAATCGACGTGGTGCAGTGCCTTGGTTGGCAACTCGGCGGTGGCGACGATTACGAGTTGTGTTTCACCGCCGCGCCGCAGCATCGCGATGCCGTGGCGCAGGCAATGGAATTTGCAAAGGTGGCGGCAACCCGCATCGGCCAGATTGTCGCCGCGCCGGGTGTGGTGGTGCACGACGCCGAAGGCAATCCCTGGCAACCACCGCAGCGCGGGTACCAGCATTTCGTCGGCTGAGGCGTGGGGTTGGAGCGTGCGGTGGATGTGGACGGTGCCGGTGCGCTGCGCTGAGACGATGCTGCTGCGCTGATCGCTGGGTGCCTTAGTGGAGGCGGCGGTGGCGCCTTCTGCGAAGTTGGGTGGAGCGCATTGGGGAACGACGGGTCCTGCCAGCGCCCTCATCCGCCCTTCGGGCACCTTCTCCCGCAAGCGGGAG
>NZ_JAGHWR010000120.1:0-2343 GCF_017746155.1 Xanthomonas sp. D-36-1 | reverse complement strand
AATCCGCAACATCGTCGCCAGTGCGTACGGCTGCCGACCTGGCCGCCCCGACACTGGATAGTGCGGCGCGATCAGGGCAAGCAGTTGCTGCCACGGAACAACCTGCTCCATCTCGGCAAGAAAGATCTCGCGCCGGGTCTGCTTACGCTTGCCCAAGCCCTCAGCGTCACCGAACGTCAGCTGCATGGATGAATCCTCTACATAAGGCGATAGTGTCGCGCATCTGCGGTGAGTTGATCAGACCTTCCCTAGGGAAAGTCATTTTGATGGATCAAGAAAGCATCGTCCGGTACTGGCATGCGGTCGAGTTGTTGCAACCGCAATCAGCACCCAAGGTGAAAAAACGCAGTAATCGATACGAAGCGTTTATCCATGACACTCCAATTCAGCGCCCGCTACTTCCGTGGACCCCTGAAAGTATTGTCAGTAAACAGGACTTGCCCAAGAAGCGCATATGGAGCCACACGCTCTATGCTCATCTTTACGACAGTCGTCTCGTTGCCGAGAAGCTCGATGCGATGTTCGGCGCCGATCAGGGCTACCAAGAGCCCAAGTTTCGCGAGTCTGCCGTGTTTGCGGCAAAATTCACAATGGGAGGCCGACTCGTCGATGACAGTTTCGTGCTTTCAAGCGAAGCGTGGTTTCTTGGGCGGGTGTTGAATGGCAAGGATTGGACCAGAGGGTTCGAGACCGACCAAAAGACCATCAGGGAGCGCGCTAACAGTCAGTTCGAGGGGGAGGTATCAAGCGAAGGCTTGCGCGAACTGACTCACTGGACGCTCCAGTTCCTGGGGTTGGGGGACTTTTTTGGTGAGATGGACCACCATCGTTTTCGCTTTCGCTCACAACCAATAAAGCCCGACAAACCCGAGTCGGAAGATGATCCGCTGAATAGCTTTTTGCTGGACGATCTTGCAGATGTCGCCGATGCGATCTCTAGGGGGGTGAAAAGCGAACCACTGGATCAGTACCTGCGTCATCACGATCCAAAGCTTCGCCTGCATGTGGACGATCAGCGAGCGTCGCTGCCATTGATGGGGCGACTGATGCCGGATGCGTATGCCAGTAGCTGTTGGCCTACAGAACACCATTTGGGCCTGGTACATTCCCAACAGCTAGCCGTCAATACAATCCAGTCCACCCTTGCCGATGGTCAAGGGTTGCTTGGAGTCAATGGCCCCCCTGGTACGGGCAAGACGACGCTATTGCGCGACCTGATCGCAGCGATTATTACCAGCCGCGCCGATGCGCTTGCCAAGCTACGCCGCGCATCAGATGCATTCGCAAGCGATGGACGCGAAGCTGCCAACGACGGTGGTAAGCAGCAATACAGTTACAAGCTCAACCCTGCCCTGTATGGCTTCGAAATCGTGGTCGCTTCATCCAACAACGGCGCTGTAGAAAATGTGACGCTGGAACTGCCTCAGCGAGACAAGATTGATGAAAGCTGGTTGCCAGAAGCTGAGTACTTCGCGGAGCTGGGGGAGTTAGTCTCGGGCAAACCTGCGTGGGGATTGATTTCTGGTGCATTGGGGAGCAAGGAACGACGCAAAAAATTCGTAGATCGTTACTTCGATGGTCAGCTCCCGTTTGGCAGCAAAGACAAGGCTGCTGCGGAGGTAGAAGAGGAGATTGAGGTCGAGCCTGATGAGGAAGTCGACAACATTTTGGAGGCACTCTTTACGGCTCACTCTGCCGAGAAGGAAAACGCTGACGACAGCGAGAACCAGAGCGAAGATGCTCCACCCGAGGAAGAGAAGGGCCCGAAGGGGTTTCGGGGCTGGCTCAAAGTGAGTGCTGAGGCGAACGCGGTCCGCTCCCCAGAGCAACGTCAAGCGTTGTGGCAGCAAGCTGTGTCTGACTACGAGGCGGTCAAGGCGGAAGAACGCAAAGCATGCAATGACGCCAGTCGAATTCGTGAGCTGATCTTGGCCATCCTCAAAATCAGGAAGACGATTGCCGAAGACTCCGAAAAGCTCCGGGCATTCGAACAGTCACTGATTGAGGTAGCAAATAAACTCTCGCGCTTGGATAACGAGGAAGGTGGCCCCGCCAACATGGCGCTCAAGAAGTGTGTTGACGCGCTTGAGAAGGTGCCAAAAAAGCCCGGTTTTTGGTCAAATTTATTCAGTCTCGGAAATGCTCGACGCGACTGGAGGACTGCTCGGGAACTGCTAGAAAGCCAGCATGACATTGCTAAGGCTGAGTTCGCGCGGATCACGCGTCTCACTAAACAACTCGATAGCGATAAGGTCCAGGTGGAAGGGAAAATCGCTGAAGCGCGTCGAGTGCTTCAGGGATTGCAGCATCAGGACAAAACGCTTAAGGAAACTCTGAACAATC
>NZ_JAGHWR010000119.1:0-3658 GCF_017746155.1 Xanthomonas sp. D-36-1 | reverse complement strand
AATCCGCAACATCGTCGCCAGTGCGTACGGCTGCCGACCTGGCCGCCCCGACACTGGATAGTGCGGCGCGATCAGGGCAAGCAGTTGCTGCCACGGAACAACCTGCTCCATCTCGGCAAGAAAGATCTCGCGCCGGGTCTGCTTACGCTTGCCCAAGCCCTCAGCGTCACCGAACGTCAGCTGCATGGATGAATCCTCTACATAAGGCGATAGTGTCGCGCATCTGCGGTGAGTTGATCAGACCTTCCCTAAAGCGCAGACTCTGGGCGCAATGCTCGACCTCAACTGAGCGTCTGCCAATATCCCCAAGCCCCTCTCTTCAAACAAGCCAGAGGAGCTGGCTGACGATTATGCGGAGTACAAGAAATCAGAAAGGCTGCCGCGGATTGTCGTTGTCGCCTCTACTTGTCGGTGCGCTGAATTGGTAGCCTGTCAGTTGCCATGATCCACCCGACTGACCAGCCCATTCGTAATCCCATTGTTCAAATGCTCCGCCAGGAAATTCGTTGCGGATGGTGATTTTTTCGCCGGGGACGCCGCTGGCGGGCAAAGGAACCGGTGGACCATCCGGCCCGGACTGAATACGCATCAATCCGGTCGAGACGATGCTGCGGGAGACACTCAAGCTACTTGCCGGTAACAGCGGCGGATACTTTGGTGAGTGCTGCTTGATCCAAGCGATGATGGATTGCGATTCGTTAGATCCGGCGCGATATAAACTTTTCTGCGTTGTTGTCATCGAGCTGGATGGCGCCGTCGCCGCACGATAATTCTGACCATGCGCGGATGTCCCCAAAAGTAGTGCCATGGAAAACAGTCCGAAATATTTCCTATATCTCATATCCAGCATTCCTGTTGATGATCGACGGTCTTCCTGCGAGCTCAAGCGTGGGGTTTTGATTTGGCGCTGTCAATGCACTGATTGAAGATGCCTTCCACGCGTCGGTCAGCCATTCGAGCGCAGCCTGTGGGTGAGATTGAATCAGGAGATGCCTATCGCATTATTGCGCTCCGCGCAGCACCATCGTTTGTCAATTGGCATCCAATGGGATTGTTTTGGATGCTTCGCAAAGCTCTCCTTTCAGGCCGGACAGTCAGTACGCAATCCCAGCAGGCGGTGTGATCCCACCGCTCCCTTTACAATGACGGCCTGTCCCTGACCCGATGATCCGATGGCTGGCCCGCACGACGCCCCGCTTCAAGCGCTGTTTCTGCCCTTTGCTCAAGGCGCGCTGCCATGGCCGGAAGGACCGGTCTTGTTCCTGCGCGCGCGCGACGGTTTTCCGCTGCGCGAGCGGGCAACTACCCAGACGCTGACCTGCGAGCAGAGCTTCCGTCCGTTTGCCGAAGCGCTGGAGCGCAACGGGTGGACGGTGCGCGAAGAAAGCGAGATCGAGGCCGACAGCACGCGCTATGCCCTGGTGCTGGTACTGCCCCCGCGGCAGCGCGAAGAGGCGCGTGCGCTGTTCGCACGTGCGGTGGCGTTGACTGCACCCGGTGGCCGCGTGGTCGCCTGCCAGTCCAACAACGAAGGCGCACGCTCGGGGGAAGCGGATCTGCGCCAGCTCACCGGGCTGGCCGGTAGCCTGACCAAGTACCACTGCCGCACCTATTGGAGCGCGCCGCTGCCGGCTGGCACCGATGCCACGCTGCAGGCCCGCTGGGCCGCGCTGGATGCGCCACGCAAGATTCTGGACGGCCGCTTTGTCAGCCGTCCCGGGGTCTTTGCCTGGGATCGCATCGACCCCGCTTCTGCGTTGCTGGTCGAGCATCTGCCCACCACGCTGGCCGGCCATGGCGCCGATCTGGGCGCGGGTTTCGGGTATCTGTCGGCCGAAGTGCTGGCGCGTTGTCCCAAGGTCGCCGCGCTGGATCTGTACGAAGCCGAGGCGCGCGCGTTGACGCTGGCGCGGCGCAATCTGCAGGACATCACGCATCCGGCGCAGCTGCACTACCACTGGCTCGATGTCACGGCCGGGCTGGTGGGGCAATACGATTTCATCGTCAGCAACCCGCCGTTCCATACGCCGTCGCGTGCCGACCGCCCGGACATCGGGCAGCGCTTCATTGCAGTGGCCGCACAGGCGCTGCGCCCGGGCGGGCAACTGCTGCTGGTCGCCAACCGGCATCTACCCTACGAACAGGTGCTCAACGACAGTTTCGGGCAGGTGCGCGTGGCTGCCGAACGCGATGGATTCAAGCTGATCGCGGCGACCCGCGGCCGCGGGGCGCGCCCATGAAGCTGGTCAAACACATCGCCAATCTCGGCTACGGCAGCCGCAAGCAAGTCACCCAGCTGTTCCGGCAGGGCGCGATCACCGATGCGCAAGGCGAGGTGCTGTATGCCGACGACCAGGTGGAGCACGACGCCATCCGCATCGATGGCGAACCGCTCGATCCGCCGGCGGGCTTGAGCCTGTTGCTGCATAAACCCGGCGGCTACACCTGCTCGACCAAGGACACCGGCCGGCTGATCTACGAATTGCTGCCGCCACGTTTCCGCCTGCGTGCGCCGGTGTTGGCGCCGGTGGGGCGGCTGGACCGCGAGACCAGCGGCCTGTTGTTGATGACCGACGACGGCGCGCTGCTGCATCGGATCATTTCGCCCAAATCCGCGCTGGACAAGGTGTACGACATCACCCTGGCCGAGGACCTGCGTGGCGAGGAGGCCACGCTGTTCGCCAGCGGCAGCCTGCTGCTGGAGGGCGAAACCAAGCCGCTGCTGCCGGCCGAACTGGAGGTGCTTGGCCCACGCCAGGCGCGGCTGACCCTGCACGAAGGTCGCTATCACCAGGTGCGGCGCATGTTCGCTGCCGCCGGCAACCATGTGGTCGCGCTGCACCGCAGCCGCATCGGTGGCCTGTCGCTGGAGGGCTTGCCGTCGGGGCAATGGCGTGCGCTGGAAGCTGGCGACCTGGAGATATTGTGTGGCTGGCAACTAGTTCAGCAATAGTGACAGTTCTCGCTCGGGGCGTACAGTTCTGTAATGCCATCTCTGGATGGGTGGTCCAGGGACCAGGTATTTTTTCGATACCCTGCTCCGTTGCTTGCCTATAAAGGCAGTGCGCGAGTATGGCTATGATTTTTATGGTCTTTATCTTTCGTGAGTAATGCCTGTCACCACGTCGATTGAGCCGAGATGACTTTGTTCGACTGATCTGATAATAATTCGCCACCGATACGGCGTGAGTTTCCTTCAGGGGGCCGTGCGGGACCTCAACATTCAGGATCGGGCGGCTATGCAATATGGATTTTGCTGCGCGTCATCGTGGGCGATGCGCATTGGATTGGTATTCGTGGGAATGGTCTTGGGCAGCGTTGCAGGTACCGCCAGGGCGCAAAATGCGATCGAGCCCTATGTCGAGTACGCCAAGCTCGTCAGAGCGACAGAGAAGACGCCCGCGCTGGGCGACGATTTGATGGGAGATAGCGTCAGTCTGTTTGACGGGCAGACTGCGTTTCGCAACGTCGATATCCAGCTGAGAGGCAACGATGCTTTGCCAGTGGAGCTAGGGAAGGTCTGAACAACGAGACCTGACAGGGCGGAAGGTGGCGTCGTTCCGAAGAGTGGCTTTTGGAACTTCGGAATTTCGCCATTTCTGGCGCTTTCCGCGGGAATTTCCCGGTTCACAGACGCACGCTCCCCATCGCCGGCAGT
>NZ_JAGHWR010000118.1:0-2718 GCF_017746155.1 Xanthomonas sp. D-36-1 | reverse complement strand
CGAGCGTCCGAATATGGCGCTCGGCGGCATCACGCCTGCCATGAAGTTGGCGATGGCCGCTTAGCTCCACTTCTGGCGACCGCTAAAAGTGGGGGGATTACCATCACTACTCAAAAAACTGGACGCACAGCAGCAGGAAAATTGGGGAAAGGTCATCCCCCAATCTTTCATTATTGACCAGGTTCGCCAATTCGAGAGCAATAAAAGCACTCATGTTTTAACAAATACCTTTGGAGATGAACTACGTTTTCGCGGTAAACTGATCGTGCCTGGCGAAAATACTCCGTCACCATGGCTCGCGATTGCCCTTGCTCATCAAAAAGGAAGCGATAAAGATCTGATAGACACTCTGGATCGACACATCGCCTAGTATTGTGTGACCCTTTCACAAACTCTGGAATTTTTTAGAAACATCGGCTTGACGGCGAAGGCTTCTCTGCTACGAATCGAAGAACCACAACACTGGATTCGTCATTATGTCTTCTGCCGTCCACTCCCCCGCTATGCCCCTCGACCAGCAAGAACATCAACTCCGCCAAGCTCATGTTGAAGGCTGGATCGCCCAACAAAACGCAGCTGGCTTTGGCGTTGATCAGCACATGGCCGACGCCCTCAATGCGTATCTTGAGGGCCGTGTGGATCTCTCTGGGCTGCTAACTGAGCTTCGTCGTCCCTACTTGAACTGACAACTGATCCGCCTGTCAGAGGCTCGTCGTTGGCAAGTCAGCACTCTTAAAAATTAATCACAATTTCCGCCCAGACCTATTTTTCACAGGTGGACTGAACTTGATTTCCGCCCGCGCAATATTTTCATCAATTGTTGACTGAATGTGTTTCAGGGTTTTCTTGGTTATCGCATTAGGATGCAAGGCTGTTGCAATTTCAGAGAATTTTTTACCTACCCCGCCGAAACGATCGATGATGGCCTCTGCATCAGTGAATGGGATCTCTGCTTCTTCAATCGCAAGCTGAATGAGATGCGAACGACCAATATCCAGCGCCTCTCCCATAATGTCCATCTGATGATAACCCGCAGGCCCCTCGCAAAACGTCACATCATACGCGGGCGCCAATGACCATTGCCCCAATTTATTCATCAAAAAGGCGAAGTTTTTAGGATGGTCATCGCGATTATTAAAAATTACATTGAACAGAGCTCGTTCAAAAGCCAGAACACGCTGACTCAAATCTAATGTGCACATTTGAGCGGCTCTGATGAAGTTGACATAGTCGAGCGAACCAGTGTTTCGAAAGTCTGCCCCCGTAAAAGCGGCCAAGCTTTGCATCGGCACTCTCATACCATTGACACGATCAAAGCGCCTGGAAGCAAAGGCGGCTCCACCACCGGGGAGGGAAAAATAATTCGTTTGAGGCGTTGCGATCTTGCACTGACGCAAACACGCCGCATAAGCATCTTCGATGGCGCATACTTCCGGATGCTCTTGATTGGCAGGAAACTTTACCAACCAAGGTTCGAGTTCCGCGCTTGCTGCCGTCGTGAAACGACCGTCTGGATATCGATAGAGCAGAGCCTTGGGACGTGCACCTTGCGGCGATCCACCCATTTTAACCAAACGCTCCAAGAAAGCACCGCCTTCTCCTTGTTGGACCTCTTGCACCTCAGCAGCTAGATCTTCAATTGGAATATCTTCTGTTGAAAGCTGCCCTTCTTCTGCAACAGGCACGAACGTCAGCGCCCCGAGCGCATTGCTTCCGACAAATGTCAGTCTTTCCAACGGACCGATTCGAGCGGAGTTCAGCCCTCTTTGCTTGAACAAGCGATCCATGAGAAGCAAACCCCAGCCATCGGGCATTGCATCATAGACTGGTCCCGGAAGCCCCATTTGATGGTCCGGAAAACCGGAGCGCAGATCAGGCCCATTTAAAGGAAGCTTATAACTGGACAACTCGATTTTTCGTTTTTTGGCCTCATCGCTATACTGAAATGAGATCTGCGGATACTGCATGGCCAGTTTGGTCGAGACCAAGGTGCCCCAATGCCAGCGCTCTCCCCAGCCTTCGTAGTAGACCTCGACACGTTTGACTGTGCTCATGGCTTGTTCCTCATCCTTTGACGAGAAGAGCTTTCCTCATAACGCAAGATTTCATCAACCGAATTCAGTTTAGGCAAGAACAAGGCTTCTAACTCTTGGACACGTCCTAACGCCATGGTCACCCGCACCCAGTTGTCCAAGCTGACGCTCTGGCCATTTTCCAAATTGGAGATGGTGCTCATCGCCACACCGGCCCTCTTGGCGACTTCACTTTGCTTCAAGCCCAAGTGAAGTCGTTCAAGCCGAAGCCGTTCAGCTAATAGTGCAAGGACTTCACCCGGCTTCTTGAAAAATAAATCCATTTTTGCACTCCTTATGCGCATAATTCATACTTAACATACGTAATTATGTATTTAAACCCCCTGGCTGTCAATGTCTTGCGGCATCTCCAAGCTTTACCAGCGCCTGGCCGACGCTCTCAACGCCTATCCTGATGGCCTAGATCTCCCTGGGCCGCTAACTGAGCTTCGTCGCCCTTACCTGAATTAACCTCGCCAGGGGACACACCCCCGCTCAGACCGTTTGCCGGAGCAGCACGATTTGGCGCGCAAGCTGTTCAATCGGGTGAACGCGCATCTGTCGCGCAAGGGTCAGAGCCTGCGCGGCGGGACGATTGTGGATGCCACGATTATCTCTGCGCCCAGTTCGACCAAGAACAAGGACG
>NZ_JAGHWR010000117.1:0-2989 GCF_017746155.1 Xanthomonas sp. D-36-1 | reverse complement strand
TTCAGACCTTCCCTAACGGAGGCGATCACCAACATCAACGACGGCGGCGAATCGCGCGGCCAAATCAACCCGCTGATCAAGATGAAAAACCTGGGCGACCATCTCACTGGTGTAGCCGAAATCGGTCTTGCAGGATACCTCACAGCCAAGGGGCTCGAGGCGACCAGCGAAAGTTTCAGCATCGCCGGCTTGGCATCACGGGTGGCCGACGCCAGTGGCGCGCTCAGCTTCGTCCGAGGTGCATTGGACGGGGCGGGACCGATCATCATGATGATCATCATCGCCGCCTTGCTACTCGGCCTCGGGCTGTCGACCTATCTACCGATGGTGCCATTCGTTGTGTGGTTCGGTGCGGCCGTGAACTGGCTCGTCGTTGTCGGAGAGGGCGTGATCGCAGCCCCGTTATGGGCGATCACGCATCTCGGCGGAGAGGGCGACGGCCTCGGCCACAAAACCGCCCACGGCTACATCTTCCTCTTCGAGATGATGGTGCGTCCTGTGCTCATGGTGCTCGGTTTCTTCCTGGGAGGCGTGGGAGTCATCGCAGGCGGAACGTTGCTGAACGAGGGGTTCGGCATTGCCCTTGCAAACGCTCAGTTCGACTCGCTGACCGGCATCGGTTCGATTCTGGCCTATTGCACGATTTACTTCTCTATGTGTCTCAACCTTGTGCATAGCTGCTTCAACCTGATCTTCCTGGTACCGGACAAGGTGATCAACTGGGTCGGAGGTCACTCGCCAGCTATGATCGGCACTGACCACAGCGATCGGACCAAAGCTGCGGTCAATACCCTGCTGGCAAAATTCGATATTCGCCCGTCAGGTGGCAATGGCAGGCGCCCGCTGGGCGGGACGAATCCTTCGTCCAACTCCGATGGCATCAAGGAATAGGAGAATGCAATGCGATTGCTGAGACTTGCATCCGAGCTGTTCTATATTGCGACGTCCTTGCTGGCCGCGCTCCCCGCATTCGTGTATTCGGCGTGGGGCGGGAAATTCCTGCACTCAGGCGCGGCCCTTGCGGCAATGGTTGCATCTATCGCGTGGGTGGCGGGCGGTGCTCTATTGCTATCGAAATGGCGCCGATCGCGCAACCGCGACATGCGCAGGCTAATCGCCTNNCAGGTCGAGGTTGCCGACTATCTCAGCACGCGGTATGTCGGCATTGATGCCGTGATGGGCAAAGCCGTGGTCATTGACAGGGAGAAGAACATCGCAAAGTACGAGCCGATCGCTTACATCCAAAGCGCCGAGGTGAGCGACGCCGGAGACTCGATTCACTCCGCATTCACGTTCAACTTCCGGGACTTCTCCAATCCTTCAATGGAGATTCGCGTCAACAGGCTTCAAGCTGAAGATGCCGGCGCTCGCATTCGCTATGCTTTGGAACATGCTACGTAGCAGCCGGCGAAGCCGACCAACCGGGTCTGTCGGCCCGGTCTTGCGCCAAATACGAAGCAGTGTCGAATCTCGCGCGGCGCGACGACCTCCCATGCATGCGGCGAACGTTGCCCCCTAAGCTGTCGTTGGCTGGCAATAGTGCAGTGGCAGCGAAGGCAGGAACGGACTGCGGTAAATTGTCGAACAGACTGGCTCTCGTGACCAGCCATACTTGAGTGGGGGCACTGTCGTCGAGTTCGACCCCCGCCGCCGCCCTAGCGTGGTTCCCCGCCCTGCTCCGCCGGCGGCGCAGAGCCAGCCCCGGGCTACGCCGGTTGCTGCAAGGGTTGCGCGTCACGTTGGCCGCGCTACTTCCGGCCTGGTATTCGCCCTCGCGCCAGCTCAGGATGTAGTGATTGATCGGGTTCGCGCTGCGCGGGACATCCAGCGCCAATGCGATCATCTCGCCTTGCTGGCCGGCGTGATCGTCGCAAAGGAACCCGCGCGCACCTGTGTACGCGACCTTTCATCCGGGTTCGTCTTCTCTGGATCGCGGATGTAGTCGGTCAGGTCGCGAACGTGTTTCGCTTTCGACTTCACGCGGTCCGGCCACCTTGTGTGTTGCTTCACGTCGCTCGTTGATGGTCGCCGCTATCGACTCTCGGCATTCCGTCCGAACCAACCGGCCGGGCGATGCTACACGCCGAAGGATGGGGGCATTGATTTTTCACGCCCAGGGTTAGACGGGCAGACGTTTCAGGTACACCGACCTTTGATGCCACCAGACGATACTGACATGAGGCCCATGATGACTAACGAACAAAAGCCAATTAACTTCGAGAAGCTGCTGAATCTACTGACGTCGGTAGATCGTTCGCTGAGCCACCTGTCCGCCGTGGCGAGGCTGCCGCACGTCTACAGCGAGGGCGCGGTCAAGGGCTTGGTCGAGCAGTACGGGAAGTTGAAGTTCGCCGATTCCGCCGCACTCGAAGTGCTCACCGAGACCGGCAACAAGCTCGCCGAGGACGGGCTCTCGTACGAGCAGCGCGTCGAGAAGATCGGCAAGGAAGAGACCGACCGCCTTGGCGCTCCGCGACGGGAGGCCCTTGAAGTCCGGAAGAAGACGATGGCCGAGCTGGGGCAGTTCAAGAAGGAGCACCCGCTGATCATTGCCATCGTCGATGGAATCCGCTGCGAGGGGTAGTCCGCAAGCACATCAGTTTCAATGGCAGCAACGATCAAATGGTTGGCGAGGCTACCAAGTTGATCGACTGTGCAGCACCTATGCGAAGGGGGCAGGCTGTTAAACCTAACCCCTTAGGTCCTTATAGGCGTCAAAGCGTAACCTTGAACCCACACGCTGGGGCAACTGCTACCAAATGGCGGGAACACGCGACAAGACCAAGGACAACACCCGGCTTCGCCTCTGGAACTATGCCGTGCGAGTTGTATGGCGTTACCGCTCAGTTTCAATGGCTACTCCGATCAAATCGTTTGGCGACGCTGTCCAGTCGACCGCCTGTATGTAGCCGGCAAACTCACTCCCGTTGTCCACCTTGACTCCTCGTGATGACGGGGGCCCATGCCGGCGAAGTCTCTACTTTACGTT
>NZ_JAGHWR010000116.1:0-7119 GCF_017746155.1 Xanthomonas sp. D-36-1 | reverse complement strand
GGACCAGTGCGAACCTATGTTGAAGGATTACTGCAAGCAGGTGGGGCTGCCGGCCACGGCCGTGGGCTTCGTCAATGCATTGCAATCGCGCCTGATGCAGGTCGCCGAGCTGACCGATCAGGGCTATCTTGAGAATGGCCAGGTGGTCATCGGCGAGGATGGTATCCCGGTGCTCAAGCGCAGCAAGGCCAAGGAGATGAGCACCGGGGCCCGTGCCCTAGAAACCGCCGTCCTAGACCGCATGCGCGAACGCAGCGTCATCGAGATCCTGTGCGATGTGGCCCACTGGACGCGCTGGCCCCGGCACTTCGGTCCTCTGTCCGGCTCGGACGCCAAGATCGAGCAACCGACCGAGCGCTACGTCCTCACCGCCTTCACCTATGGGTGCAACCTCGGACCGGCCCAGGCTGCCCGACACCTGCGTGGCGCTGTCTCGGCGCACATGCTGTCGTTTGTCAACCGCCGGCATGTGGATGCCAACAAACTGGCGGCAGCTTGTCGGGACATCATCAACAGCTACGCCGGCCTGCAGCTGCCCAAATGCTGGGGCGACGGCAAGAGCGCGGCCGCCGACGGCACCAAATACGATCTTTACGACCAGAATCTGCTCGCCTCGTACCACATCCGCTATGGCGGCTACGGCGGCATCGCCTACCACCACGTGTCCGATACGTATGTCGCGCTGTTCAGCCACTTCATTCCGTGTGGAGTCTGGGAGGCGGTCTACATCATCGATGGCCTGCTGAAGAACACCTCCGACATCCAGCCTGACACCGTCCACGCCGACACGCAGGGGCAGTCGCTGCCGGTGTTCGGCCTTTCGCATCTGTTGGGCATCCAGCTGATGCCGCGCATCCGCAACTGGCGCGAATACAAGTTCTTCCGCCCCGATGAGGACATTCGTTACGAACACATCGATGCGCTGTTCCGGGACACTGTCGACTGGGATCTGATCGAGACCCACTGGAAGGACCTGATGCAGGTCGTGCTCTCGATCAAGACCGGCAAGATCGCGGCCTCGACGTTGATGCGCAAGCTGGGCAACTACAGCCGCAAGAACCGGCTGTACCAGGCCTTCAAGGCGCTCGGTTCCGCCGTGCGCACCTTGTTCCTGCTGCAGTACATCTCCAACCGCGAGTTGCGCGAGCAGATCACCGCCTCGACCAACAAGGTGGAGGCCTACAACGGCTTCGCAAAGTATTTCTTCTTCGGCGGGGAAGGAGTGATTGCCGACAATGACCCCGTTGAGCAGGAGAAGGCCGTCAAATACAACGACCTGGTCTCCAATGCCGTCATCTTCTACAACGTGGTCGAACAGACCCGAATCATGACGTCTCTGATGCGGCAGGGGTGGAAGATCACGCGGGAGGACGACGAAGAGTTCGACTACTACGTCGTTCCCACCGTTAGCGAGAAGAAGCAGCAAGCCGATACGCTAAGTACTATCAGGACACTCACCAGCCTCGGCGTGCCGGCGAAGAAAATCCGCGTGGTGTTCAACAAGGTCGAGCTGGAAGACGCCAACGACGTGCCGCGCCTGTTTCGGATGATCTTTGGCCTGCACGAAGAAACCAAGAGCTTCACGCTGCGACCAGAAGCCGTGGTCTTCAAGAACGAGATTTTCGACCGGCTGCGGACGCTGAAAAAGACCGTCTCGGAAATCGTGGCCGATGAAACGGACTATCGGGCAATGCTTCGTGAAGCCAAGGACGAGGACGCCAAGGCGCACGCGATCAACATGATCTCGGCGAAGTGGCTCGCCAAGTCGGCTAACAAGAACCTCGATGATGCCTACAAGGCGTTGTTCAAGTGAGGAGGCGTCATGGGGAGTCACGTATCCACGGCCCGCGAAGCGCTCATGGCCGAGCTGCTGCAAGATGCCGACGCCATCGTGCGTCGCTTCGAGCAAGCAGATCAGGCGCTGGCCGGAAAGATCGAGAAGGCAACCACGGACGCGGCCGGCAAGGCGTTCCTGGCCGCCAAGCTCACTTTCGAGTCGGTCATCGACAAGAACGCCGAAAAGCTGACCGAAGCTGGCCGACACGCGGCCGCGCAGATCGGGAATCAGCTCAACAGCGGCGCGGCGCAGCTCGTCACCGCGCATGCGGCCCTTGAGAGCAAGGCGCGGCGGTTCGTGCTGCTGCTGGCTGGGTTCGCATTTGTCGCCGGCGTGGTGGGCGGCTTCGTTGGGGCCAAGCTGGCCGGGATGTAAGACTGTCACCAGCACTTTTAATCTGACCCACTTCCCTGTCACGGTTGCTGACCCGGTATGAGGCCAGTGGTAACGTCAAGGCGCTAGCGCTGATCATCAGGATGTCGCCGGCAGCTTGGCGACACATCCTGCTGAACGGGCACTACACCTTTCAAAGCGACGGCAAGATGATCGACTTGGATGCGCTTGTGGCGGGGTTGGAGTTTGGGTGACGGAATTTTCTGGGCTTACAACCCCTTCCAGCGCCTTCATCCGCGTCGGCTCGTCCGTCGTCAGCCCCTGACGCTTGCCGGCATCACGCTCGGCCTGACGCACCCAGGTGCACAGCGTCTGCGACGAACAACCAATCTTCCCGGCAATCGATTCGATCGCCGCCCACTGCGGGCCGTACTCTCCTTGGTGCTCGCGCACCAGCCCAATCGCCCGCTCTCGCACTTCCAAGGAATACATCGTCTTGCTCATGGCCCCATCTTCTCAAGAGTTGGAGCCTCCCACATTCCCGGGGCGGTTCACTTTTTTTCGTATGGCGCGTTGTCCTTTCGGAATTCTGGATACATCTACGCAGCCGACAATCGGATAGTCAATCCTCATTGACGTCATATCCATAGCGTCTCAATCAGGAGAAACAGATGTATCGCAAATCACTGGTGATGATGGTCGCGTTGGCCGCTATGGCGGGGAGCGGCGCTGCCGTAGCCCACGATATCAATCAATCGTGTCCGGACCTGCACAGTGTTCGTATCGCCAAGTCCAAGTCCGTCGAAGGCGACACCTACACCACGAGTCCGACCTCCAATGGCAATCCATGGATCGGGGTCAATCCACCTGAGGCAAACGATGTCGAGCCACGCGACCTGAAATTTACTTCGGTATCTATCGTCAACGACCAATATCTGATCGCCTGCGATTACGCCGGCCCGGGTCTTTCCGGATTGCGCATGTCGCTGAAACTGAAAAAGACAGCGCAGCCTGTCGGCGCAAGCTGGGTGCAAGACCCGAACCTTTCGAACGTGTTGACCTGCACAGATAAGGATCTGAAGCGTTGCGCGTTCAAGCTCTGAGTGCGGATGCGGCGCCGGCACTGAACTGTTGCAATACCGTTCGGATCGCTCCTTCAGGAACTGCTAACACTATGTAGCGAGCAGTCGTCGGGTGGGTGTGGACGGCGCGAAGGAAACGAAATGTGCAGGTGGCACATCCTGATTCCGGGGTTGTAAGCCGGAACCCCAGAAAAATCCGTCTCTCATTTCCAGCCGCCATCGCATTCGTCCCAGAACGAACCGGTTGCCTCGTTCTTGACACTCATGATCGAGAAGGCAACCACGGATGCGGCCGGCAGGCATTCCTGGCCGCCAAGCTCACTTTCGAGTCGGTCATCGACAAGAACGCCGAAAAGCTGACCGAGGCTGGCCGACACGCGGCCGCGCAGATCGGGAATCAGCTCAACAGCGGCGCGGCGCAGCTCGTCGCCGCGCATGCGGCCCTTGAGAGCAAGGCGCGGCGGTTCGTGCTGCTGCTGGCTGGGTTCGCATTTGTCGCCGGCGTGGTGGGCGGCTTCGTTGGGGCCAAGCTGGCCGGGATGTGATACGCCGGTTTCATTTTCAGAAGACGACTGCGCGGAATATCAGGAGTCGGCTGCACTGCCTGTGGGAGCTATTTTTTTTGGCGCGTTCCATGTGCAGAACAGCGTCAATCAATCGTTTGACGGACAACGGGCGGGCCTCAGCCGAAAAGCTCGCTGTGCGAGCCAAGCCGTGCCAGTCGCAGGGTGTCGGGGTCGGACTTGCGGTAGATCAGCAGCAAGTCAGGCTTGATGTGACATTCCCGATAGCCCGCCCAATCGCCGGAAAGATCGTGATCGCGATAGCGTGCATCGGGAGGCTGATCGGTCGCCAGTGCGACCAACACCGGCTTGATCGCGTCATCAAGCGTGGCGCGATGCTGCCCCTTGGCTTCCCGCTTGTAGTCGCGCTTGAAAGCGGATGAACGGTCAATCGTCCGCATGCAAATCCGCCATCAGGTCGTCCACATTGGCGAACTTCTTACCCTTGCCTGATTCCAGTTCGGCAATCGCCTTTTTCGTGGTGGTGTTTGGTACCTTCACATCGAAGGGCAGGCGGTGTTCGTCGGCAATGCGTAGCATCAGCAGGCGGATAGCATCAGAGATCGACAGCCCCATTGCTTCGAGCGCACTAGCGGCACGTTCCTTGGTGGCGGTGTCGATGCGGGCGCGGACGTAGGTATCGGCGGTAGTGCTCATGGTAGTTCTCCGAGATCGTTTCAAGCACCGAAATTGTAGTCACAATGCGACCACGATGCAAGGCTGCATCGCGGGGTTGTAAGCCGGAACCCCAGAAAAATCCGTCTCTCATTTCCAGCCGCCATCGCATTCGTCCCAGAACGAACCGGTTGCCTCGTGCTTGACACTCATGTCATCGACCACGCAGTTGCGCAGCTCGGCCAAATGCAAGATTTCGTGCAGTAGATCGTCGATCTGCTGCTTCAAATCCGCATCGTCGGCGTAACGAATCACCAGTCGGTATTCGGTATCACTGAGCTTTGTGCTCTTGTGTGAGGTGGCGATCAGGTCGTCGATGTCCTCCCGAACCCGCTTTTTGCCTCGGGTGAACTTGCTCCCGTTTTCGACATGGAGCCAGAGAATCACGGCAACCGATGCCGCCGCCATGAGTTCCGTGCTCGGTGCCGGTGCCGGTGCCGGTGCGCTGAGCTTTGCGTGTTTGACGGCCTGGCTGATGGTGCTGCGGCTGCATCCCACCGTCTTTTGCACCACGCTCCACGAGCTGCCGCTGGCCAGCAGCCGATTGATCGCACCGTAGCGCGCCCGGTCGACTTGGCGGCCTCGATATTTGCCTGCGACCTTGGCTTTCGCAATGCCTTGGGCCTGCCGCTGTCTGCGCTGTTCATAGTCGCGCCGAGCGATGGCGGCCAGCATGTCCAGGAGCATGTCATTGATCGCACCGAACATGCGAGCGTCGAACTCGTTTTGCAGGGGGGCCAAGTGCTGCCACGTCGTCGGTACATTGACCGCGACCACGCGCACTGCGCGCTCGCGGATCAGCGTTTTCAGCTTCTCCCACTCGGCCCTGCCAAGACGTGACAGACGATCCACGTCCTCGACCAGCAACACGTCATGCGGCCGACTGTCGGCCAGCAACCGAAACAGCTCGGCTCGGTCCAAGCGTGCGCCGGACGCGTTCTCAGCGTAGTAGTTGCAGATGCGAACGCCCCGATCGCGCGCAAACTGATCCAAGCCGCTGCGAGCACGCTGGGCATCCTGTTCGTCTGTGGAGGCGCGCAGGTAGGCGCGGACAAAGGTGGTCATCGGTACGGTTAGGGTCGATTGGGTGAACCGGTTTGTTTAGGGTCACACGATTGGCAACAGAGTACCGGCTTCTGATGGTTCGACAAGGGGATACCCAAACAAAACCAGCATCCTGGCAGGGCAGGATGCTCAACGTGGATGCACTCGTGGCCGGACTGGAGCTGGGGTGACGGAAATTTCGGCGGTTCCGGCTTACCCCCCCTTTATCGCCGTCGATAGCCGCATCGCTCCGATATCGGTGCCGCAGTCCGGACCCAGCGGGTCGCAGATTGCACTGCATCGCGGCACGCTTGTGATGGGAGCCGACTTGTACATACCGCCTTATCGGCGCCTTCGCCAACGCGCAGATCGCTTCCGGCTTGGCCGTCGTGCTGCGTCGCTGACGAGCATGATCCAGCGCTCCACCCATCACCAGGGACGCAAATGATGAATATCGGAGCCAAGCTCTTGCTTGCCACTTGCATTATCGCAAGCACGGCCAATGCAGCGGAAACCGGGCAAACTGCGGCGACCGCATCGGCGGGCCGCACTGCGGCGATCTCGTCCTGGGAAACGACGATCCGGCAGGAAGCTCCCACGATGGAGGGATGCTTCCGTTCGTCGTTCCCCAACAATGGCTGGCAGGCAACCGCCTGCGTGCCCTCGCCAAAGCTGCTCTCGAGGCCGCCGGCCATCACTGTCCACAAGGATGGCGCCATCACCGCGCGCACCGATGCGGCGCTGACCGCCGGTAACGGTGTCGACTACGTTGCAGGCACACGCCAGCTTATCCAATCGACGTTGGGAACATTCCCGAGCGTGACTGGCGTGGCCACTGGCGTGGCCGACTATTCGCTACAGATCAACACCAATCTCGATAGGAACGCTGTGACCTGCGCACAGTTCGGATATTCCTCGTGCTGGACCTGGCAGCAGTTCTTCTACTCCACCGACTACGACAGCGACCCGATCAACGGCCGCACGCCGGTCATCTTTATCGAGAACTGGTTCTATGCCGGCAATGCCGAGGAATTTGAGGCAAAAGGCTGCCCGTCTGGTTGGAATTCCTACTCCACCAGCGATTACAACGCGTGCTATAGCAACAGCAATGGGGTGATTGTGCCGCTGGTTCCAATCTCGCAGATCGGCAGCATCAAGATGAGCGCTTCGGCGACCGCGGGCGGCGTGGACACCGTGACGTTCTCGATCGACGGCAGGGCCTACAGCGTCAGTCAAAGCGCCAACACTCTGAACATCAACAGGATTTGGCGGCGCTCCGAGTTCAATATATTCGGCAACGGCAGTGACCACCCGCTGGTGTTGTTCAATTCGGGCTCGCATGTCACCGTGAACGTGGCCGTCAAAGATGGAACCTCCAATGCTCCGAGGTGCCTGGGTCCCAACGCCGGTTATTCGGGGCAACAGAACAACCTCACGCTAGGGAAGGTCTGAACAACGAGACCTGACAGGGCGGAAGGTGGCGTCGTTCCGAAGAGTGGCTTTTGGAACTTCGGAATTTCGCCATTTCTGGCGCTTTCCGCGGGAATTTCCCGGTTCACAGACGCACGCTCCCCATCGCCGGCAG
>NZ_JAGHWR010000115.1:0-4265 GCF_017746155.1 Xanthomonas sp. D-36-1 | reverse complement strand
CTGCCGACCTGGCCGCCCCGACACTGGATAGTGCGGCGCGATCAGGGCAAGCAGTTGCTGCCACGGAACAACCTGCTCCATCTCGGCAAGAAAGATCTCGCGCCGGGTCTGCTTACGCTTGCCCAAGCCCTCAGCGTCACCGAACGTCAGCTGCATGGATGAATCCTCTACATAAGGCGATAGTGTCGCGCATCTGCGGTGAGTTGATCAGACCTTCCTTAGATTAGCGAGACGGTATCTCTGCGAGTGGGGCATGCAGGGCAGCCAGAAACTGGTTGCCCTGAGTAGTAGTTTGAAGTCCCATTCTGCTGTCAAGATCGTGTAGCCGGGCACGGACGGCGGCAAGTCCTACTTGGTGCCCGGTGCGCGCTGTCGTCTTGTCAGGCGGCAGGGGGTTGCTGACTTCTACGACAATCGTCTCCGATGTTTGGCGGACTTCTACAACTATCTGCGATACCTCTGAACGAAGTTCCACACCGTGGCGAATTGCATTCTCAACAAGGGGCTGGATAGATAGAGAAGGAACTGTCACGGGCGGGATCGCATCAGGAACCTTCCACACGATGCTCAGGCGCTCTCCGAAGCGGAGTTGCTCGATATCCAGATAGTGCTTTGCGATGTCTAGTTCCTTGGAGAGGAGTATGTGTTCTGGCCCCGCCAAGGTCGCTCGAAATAGCTCCGCCAGATCCATTAACAAACATTCGGCACGCGCTGGATTCAGGCGGACAAGCGCTGCCCCTGTATTGAGTGTATTGAACAGAAAGTGCGGCTGGATTCTCGCCCTCAACGCTTCCAGCTCGAACTGCTTCGCACGTATTGCATATTGGCGCGCGCGCCAATGTGTGTGGAAGGCCCACATTCCTAACAATCCGACGGTCAGGGCGATGCCTTCGGTCCGCAGCAGCAGTTCCAGCCAGTTGCGTGTACCCATTGACCACGCGCCACCGACCACCGCCATTGCAATAAATAGTACTAACGCTGCGGCAATCAGGAGAAGCGCAAGGGTGACCTTGGCTGTCATGACTGGGCGTGCATTCCTAAGGTGATGGCGAAAAACATACAGGCCGGCCAAAGTCAGAAGTGCCGTCCATTGCGTCATGAATGATGTGATTCCGAAGCTGATCCAGCCGATCTGTGTGCCAGGCGCTAGGCTCAGTGCTGCCGCGATTGCTTCTGCCACGAGCACGACGCACGCCAGAGTACGAGAGTCCCACAGGGCTTGCAGGAAGGATTCGCCGGTAGCGGTTGGCATCGGGAAGGGGGGGGCTCGGAGGTTTGCTACACATCATGCCCGTGTCTTGAGCGGTTGGGGAAACTGCCTTTCACGCATCCGCAGTGCCCGTCCGTCGTCAAGCATTGGTAGCTGGGACAAGCCTTGGGTAGGGTGCACTCATGTATTTGGCTGCCTGGGGAGGCTGCCGTATGACCTACATTCGGCGCCCGGCATTCCAGGCGCAGCTCGGCTTCTCGCTAATCGAGATGATGGTGACGATCATCGTGCTGGCGATCGTCATGGCAATCGCGTTTCCTAACTTCACAGCGCTTATCAATAGCAATCGGTTGTCGGCTGCGGCAAACGAGCTGTCCGCATCACTCCAGCTCGCCCGTTCTGAGGCGGTACGTAGTAACGCTAGTGTGACCCTGTGCCCATCCAATGACGGCGCAACGTGCGCGAATGGCGGCAACTGGGCACGTTGGATCGTGTTACGTGGCACCGAAGTCTTGCGTGTCAGTGAGGTCAGGCCGCAGCTGCAGGTGAGCGTAAGCCCTGCGATCTCTTCCGCTAGCGCACGGATCGTCTTTCGCCCTGACGGACTTGCGCGTGACTCGACTGGTGCGAGGCTCTTGGTGGGGGCCGTGTCCATCTGTATGGCGACCACGCGGCCGCCAGAGAACCAGCGCATCGTGGCAATAGCAGGGGGCAGCCGTGTAGCAATAACACGCGGAACAGACCCGCAGTGCCAGACGCCCGCCGATGCACCAGCTTTGAATTGAGGAAAAGGCAGATGAGAACGCCAGCGATAGAAAGTCGCCGACGTCAGGCCGGTGTCAGCCTGATCGAGGTTTTGATTTCAGTTGTGATCCTAGGCATCGGCATGCTTGGAATTGCAGCAATGCAGGCCCGTGCACTTCAGAACAACAGCAGTTCCCTTGAGCGTAGTCAGATGGTCGTTCAGTCGTACGCGATTCTGGACGCTATGCGCGCCAATCTGACCGCTGCGCGCGCGGGGGCATACAACACCGCGATGATATGTAACGTTCCTGCTGGAGGCAATCTTGCTGCCAATGACCGACGAGATTGGATCACGGCCTTGAAGTCGAGTATGGGAGCGACGGCCTGCGGTTCTATCCAGTGCGAGGCCAATGGAGTGCGTTGCACCGTCTCGGTGCGCTGGGACGACAGTCGTGCAACTGCGCTCGGGTCCAGCGATAACTCGGCACAGCGCGAATTCAGCGTGGTTACCAGGCTATGAGCAATGTCTACTCTTTGCGCAAACCAGTGTTCGGTTTTACGCTGATTGAGCTGCTGATTTCCCTGGTGCTGGGATTGTTGGTCACATTGGCTGCTATCGGCCTGTTCCTAACGAGTCGTCGCACTGCAGCTGCCACCGATAGTCTTAGCCGTGTTCAAGAAAACGCGCGTATCGCCTTTGAGTTGATGGCGCGCGATATTCGAGAGGCTGGAGGTAATCCCTGTAACAGTAGCAATAATATGGCGATGGTGAACGTGCTGAATGCGCCGACCTCGCGTTGGTGGACCAACTGGAACGTCGGTACAACAAACGGAACCCTTCAAGGATATGACGGGGCCACCGCGATTCCAGGAATCAGTTTTGGCACAACAACCGCAGGCCAACGGATTGCCGGTACAGACGCGTTATCGCTGTTGTCATCCGGGGATGCCACAGCGGTCGTGACGGCGCATGCCCCGGCCGCCGCAACATTTACTGTCAATACCGCATCTCACGGCTTGATGCCTGGTGACTTATTGATGGTGTGTGGACCCAATGCCGAAACAGGCGGGGTGATGCGTCTGGGGGCTATTTTCCAGATGACAGGTGCGGCAGGTACCGTCTCAATTGCTCACGGCGCGAGTGGTGCGCCTGGGAATGCCACCAATCGCCTCGGCCTGGGTGGTTCTCTGTTTACCTTCGGCCCTAACGCAACGATTACCCGTCTCAATGCGTCAACTTGGTATATCGGTACCAATGGACGTACCAGAGGGCTTTACCAGTCTACCCTGATCAATACAGGTGGAGTCGCAAGTGTCCAGGCGCAGGAAGTTGCAGAAGGTGTGCAGAACATGGCGGTGACCTATCTAGTTGACGGAACCGCAAGTTATGGAGATGCGGCGAGCACTGCTGGCCGTTGGAGCCAGGTGACGGCAGTCAGGATCACTTTGACGCTGGCGGGAACCGATCGTGACGGTGTGGACAATGCAGCGCTGTCACGCACAGTAAGCCAGGTCATTACTCTCAGGAACAGGGCTCCATGAGCGGATCTCCTTCAATTTCACGTCCACTGCGACAACAGGGCGTCTCGCTGGTTGTAGTGCTCATTCTGCTGCTCATCATGACGCTGCTTGGGTTAGCAGTCCTGCGGAGCACTGTGCTTGAAGAACGCATGAGCGCAAATTTGGTGGATCGCAATCTCAGTTTTCAGGCGGCTGAAGCGGCGCTTCGTGAAGGTGAGGCACTTGCTGCAAGTCGTACCAACGCCGAGCATGCCGCGATTGCCGCGGCTGCAGCGGGCGGGGCGTGTGTCAATGGCGTTTGCCCGAGGCCGGATGCGACGGCGGTAGAGCGATGGAAAAACACAAGTTTCGGTGGATGGCGCGCAGCAACTACGAGTGTCGGCTCAATCGCGTCGGCTCCGCAATTTTTTATCGAATACATGGGTACATCGGAAACTTGGCTGGAATGCAATCTCGATCCTCGCTATACAGGCAGCGATATCTGCTTGCGCCCTGTGTATCGCGTCACCGCACGAAGTGAAGCGGCAGGTCGAGCCAGCGTGATTATTCAATCCAACTTTATCGTTCCTTAGGGAAGGTCTGATCAACTCACCGCAGATGCGCGACACTATCGCCTTATGTAGAGGATTCATCCATGCAGCTGACGTTCGGTGACGCTGAGGGCTTGGGCAAGCGTAAGCAGACCCGGCGCGAGATCTTTCTTGCCGAGATGGAGCAGGTTGTTCCGTGGCAGCAACTGCTTGCCCTGATCGCGCCGCACTATCCAGTGTCGGGGCGGCCAGGTCGGCAG
>NZ_JAGHWR010000114.1:0-36176 GCF_017746155.1 Xanthomonas sp. D-36-1 | reverse complement strand
CGATGCGGGTCGACGCATCCTCTGGCCGCATTGATCAGACCATCCCTAAGGACATTCGTGGTCGACTGCTTCAGATCGGGCAAGGTGAGCTCGACCTGGATGAAATACCAGCCCAGTGGACGCTACCTCCCTATGTCGTTCCTGTAACCACGTCTGAGCCAGAGCATTTCTACCGGCTAAGCATGGAGCCGATGCAATTTGCGGAGGAGGTTTCTCGTCTCCAAGGCTTGTGGCCCGCATTCGAAACGCACCTTGGTGCGGCTCAGCAATCGATGCGTGCCCCGGTACGTGCGTTGTCCCACTGGCACTTGGCACTCGCCCTAGCGGCCGGCGCCATATCTGGTGTCGTGCAATCCAAGAATGGCCGAGTCCTGGCTGTGAAAGGAGATACCTACAAGCAGAAGGCCACCGCCGTGGAATACCGCGAGCGCGACGATGGCTCAGTTGCAGAGACGCGAATCCTCACAGACAAATTCGTACCTGTAATCCGCGCTTGGGACCTGTCTCCCAACTCTGACTCGTTCGGCCGAATTATCACCATCCACTGACCCGCTTCGGCTGTTTCGTTTCATAGATGGAGCACCACCACGTTGTTGCTCGCTCAGTAGAACTTCTTTTCCAGCGGCCTTGCGTCGCCTTTCAACCTTCAACCCCTTGGGGCGTTCACCGCCCTCGGGGGTGGTGCGTGCCCCGATTTTTATGGAGCATCACCATGACTACTCAACTCAATGCGGCTCCTGCCGCAGACAAGGCGCTGATCAAAGGCAATGCATCTGATTTGCTTGATCAGATTGATCCCGTATCGTCGGAGCTCTCACTCAGTCTGCAGGACTTCGTTACAGAGTTTGGCGACGAGCTTTTGACCTCTCTCAATCAGGCTAATCCGCCTGTTTACAGCGGTTCACCACGCACTAATCGTCAGCTTGTCCTGCTGGGCCTAAAGCGCAAACTTTTTCCAGCGCAGGCAGAGGTCGTCCATGCGGCTGCAGAGCTGCTCGCTAACCACGGCGAGCGTGCGGCAATCGTCAACGGTGAGATGGGCACGGGTAAAACCACTGTCGGCATCGCGCTGGCAGTGGTTCTCCACGCGGAGGGCTATCGCCGTACCTTGGTTCTCAGCCCGCCGCACTTGGTTTACAAGTGGCGCCGAGAGATTCTGGAAACTGTTGCCGGCGCAAAGGTCTGGGTGCTTAACGGCCCGGACACGCTGCTCAAACTCATCAAGCTCCGCGAGCGACTGGGCGTCCCGGCCGACGGTCAGGAGTTCTTCATCATCGGCAGAGTGCGTATGCGCATGGGCTTTCACTGGATGCCTGCTTTCGCACGCAAGCGCACTCGATTCGGGGTTGTGGGCGCATGTCCGCATTGCGGAAGCGTCGTCAACAACATGGATGGAGAGCCGCTTGACGCTCTGGAGCTTGAAGCAGAAGAAGCACGCCGCAGATGCAGCGTTTGCGATACCGCATTGTGGACGTTGGTTCGTCCGCGAACTCTGTCCAGCAGCGATCAGTCATCGGCTGTGCTAAGAGCCTTGAAGCGTATTCCAACAATTGGTGAAGCCACTGCGCAGAAACTGATGAAGATGTTCGGGGATAGCTTCTTGGCCTCGATGCTTGGCGACAACCTCCACAACTTCATCAACTTGATGGACGACAAGGGAGAGCTGGTCTTTTCTGATAGGCAGGCCCAACGGATGGAACGTGCGATGTCCAGCATGGAGTTCGGGTTTGGCGAAGGTGGCTACCAGGCTTCCGAATACGTCAAACGCTATCTCCCGCAGGGCACCTTCGATTTGCTAATCGCAGACGAGGCTCACGAATACAAGACTGGCGGGTCGGCGCAGGGCCAGGCGATGGGCGTTATTGCGGCCAAGGTTCGGAAGACCTTGCTACTCACCGGCACCCTGATGGGGGGCTATGCCGATGATCTGTTTCATCTGCTATTCCGGGCTTTGCCCGGACGCATGATCGAAGACGGCTACCGTCCAAGCAGCAGCGGCAGCATGAATGCCGCCGCCATGGCGTTCATGAGGGATCACGGCGTCCTGAAGGATATCTACTCGGAGAGCGATGGGCCGGCCCACAAGACCGCCAAGGGCTCAAAGATTACTGTCCGAACGGTAAAGGCCCCGGGTTTCGGCCCGAAGGGGGTGCTGCGCTGCGTCCTGCCCTACACGATCTTCTTGAAGTTGCGTGACATCGGAGGCGTCCTGCCACCGTATGAAGAAGAGTTCCGGGAGGTCGCGATGAGTGAGGCGCAGGCAACCGTCTACCGGGAAATGGCTGCTCGTCTCACTGCTGAGCTCAAGGAGGCCCTGCGCAAGCGGGATACCACCTTGTTGGGTGTAGTGCTCAACGTGCTACTGGCATGGTCCGACTGCTGCTTCCGTGCCGAAACTGTGCGTCATCCGAGGACACGCCAGGTCTTGGCGTTCACCCCAACCCAGTTCAATGAGCTGGAAATCATGCCTAAAGAGCGTGAGCTCATTGATATTTGTCGCGAGGAGAAGGAGGCGGGTCGTAAGACCCTGGTCTATTCGGTCTATACCGGCAAGCGCGACACCACGTCGCGTTTGAAGGGGTTGCTGGAGCAGGAGGGTTTCAAGGTCGCCGTACTGCGCGCAAGCGTTGATGCAAGCCGCCGCGAGGACTGGATTGCCGAGCAGCTTGACCGAGGGATTGATGTACTCATCACCAACCCTGAGCTCGTCAAAACAGGGCTGGATCTGCTGGAGTTCCCCACGATTGTCTTCATGCAATCAGGGTGGAACATCTACACGCTTCAGCAAGCCGCACGTCGCTCATGGCGTATAGGCCAGAAGTTGCGTGTGAGGGTGATCTACCTGGGGTACATGGCCACGTCGCAGATGACGTGCCTTGCTCTGATGGCCAAAAAGATCCTGGTGTCTCAAAGCACTTCGGGCGACGTCCCGGAATCGGGGCTTGACGTGCTCAATCAGGATGGCGACTCAATTGAGGTCGCTTTGGCAAGGCAGCTTGTTGCTGCTTGATGTCCAGAATCAGCCGGCACCCTTCGGGGCGCCGGCTTTTTTTTCTAATGCATACTTCTGCTACCGATGGTTTGACAATCAGCACGCCAGAACATGGATGAGCGCTAATTCGCATTCTTTACTGACCGGGGTTGCTGTCTGCAGGGATGGTGTCGGCTTACTGCAACAGGAAGCCGGTTCATGCAAAACATCTGCTGCTCCTCACTCCTGGCTGGCTGTGGTCTGGTAGTCGCTGCCATTTTTACTGGTGGTTGCGCCACTACGTCTTCAGAAGTTCAGCCACCCCCTACTGAGGAGGTAATCGCTCCCCGCGACCAGGCCGATCCGGAGTTGATTCCAGTGATCCGCTATGGGCGCTACACCCTGGTTGAACTGTCTCCTGGCTCAGCACAGCGTGACCTACTGCTGCAGGTCATTGATGTGCGTATGCCAGACGAAGCGAGAGCTAGTGTTGGCGATGGCCTACGCCACGTTCTCAATCGCAGTGGCTACCAAATGTGTGAAACGGGATCAGCCGCCCTTGAACTCTACCCGCTGCCAATGCCCGCCGCCCATCTGCAACTGGGCCCTATGACCCTGCGCGATGCGCTACTCACTCTGGCAGGCCCTGCTTGGGATGTTGAGGTCAATGACAGCACACGGCAGGTGTGCTTTGTCCGTCCTGGAACTCATGTTGACCTTCAATCTCAGGATCTTCAGAGCTCCGAGCCGGCTCAGGTGTTTCCGCAAGATGGAGCCCAGCAATGACTAGACCCAAGATCATCTTCGGCGCAAAACATTCACGAGCCTACTCAATCATCCAGATATTGCTGTGGGTGTGGCTTGTCGGGCTTATGGCCTTAGTGATGATCGCGTTGATCGCTGTGCAGTCGCAACGCGAAAAGACCCTCAATCGTTTGCACGCGCTGGAGGTAGGTCAGGCGCAAATCGCTGACGCAAATCGGGCGCTACAGGCCCGGCCGGAATCGGCCACCGCATCAGCGCTAAAAGATGTGCGTGAGGCTGCGGAACATCGAATTGATGAGCTTGAGCAAGCACTCGCCACTCGCGCGACTTCGGATGATTTGATTGCACTTCGTATGGAGATGGATCAAATCAAGGCGAATCAGGCTGCGATTCAAAGCAGTGTAGAAAGTAAATCACGTGCAACGCAAACCAAGGTGGTTAAGCCGATTGAGACCCCCATGCCGTTTCGGGTGATCGGATCGGAGCTGCGTGCCGGGCAGCGCACGGTTTCAGTTGCTCCCGCTATTGGTGAACTCTCAGCCTCTCAGATCCAGGTAGTGCTGCCCGGTGAAGCAGTAGGGCAATGGCAGCTGGAAGAAATTGATCGGAACACCGCCGTGTTCCGCGCAGGCGAGCAAACCCGCCGTCTGGCGATCCCCTGAGGGAAGCGTGCCATGAGGTCACTATTTCCGTTTTTTGCGCTCTTCCTGGCAACACTTCAATCACCTGCATGGGCACAGCAGGTGACAACCAAACAGTCCCAGGTGTCAACTAGTCAAATCGATCACAGTCATGACGAGAAGCTTGCGCGCGACTGGGGGCTTCGGCAGGAGGAGTGGACACGATACCGGGAGCTGATGGCTGGCCCATTGGGCATCTATTCACCCAATCTGGATCCACTATCCGCTCTGGGGACGGAAGCACGCTCCGATGAGGAACGGCGGCACTATGCTGAGCTCCAGGTGCAGGCAGAGGCACGCCGTGTCGACAAGTTGCTGGCCTACCAACGCGCCTATGACGAGGCGTGGCAGCGGCTGCATCCGAATCTGCAACGTGTCAATTTACCAGATGCTGGGCCCAGCAACGCCGCTACCGCGAGTAGAGAGAGCGGCCGAACCGCAGTTTTTGTGCGCGACAATTGCTTGCCTTGCGATCAGGTCATCCACCGCCTTCAAGCCACGGGTACAGCTTTTGACATTTATATGGTGGGTAGCCGGTCTGACGATGCTCGCATCCGCGAGTGGGCGCGGCGCACCAAGATCGATGCATCCCTAGTCAGCGCTCGCACGATTACCCTCAACCACGATGCTGGTCGCTGGCTGTCTCTGGGACTACCAGGTGAGCTGCCTGCTGTCGTACGCCAAGTCAACGGTCAATGGCAACGCCAACCTTAGGACTGGCATTGCCGGGCGCAACGTTCCTGCTGACTGTCGGCATCCTCTGTATGCCGGCCCATGCTCAGGAGATCCCACCGCCTGCTTATCAGCTGGCGGCACAGAGCGCCGGTATTCCCTCAACGGTGCTGTACGCAGTTGCACTCCAGGAAAGCGGTATCCGTCGAGGGGGGCGCATCATTCCCTGGCCTTGGTCAGTCAATGTTGCAGGCGAGTCACTGCGCTTCTCCAGCCGTGCTGAAGCTTGTTTCGGGTTGCAGCAGGCGTTGCGCAAGGTGCCTTCGACGCGCGTCGATGCTGGTTTGGGACAGATCAATCTAGGCTATCAGAAGCATCGCTACAGCCACCCATGCGACTTGCTCGACCCTTATGGCAACTTGGCGATCGCAGCGCAAATCCTGCGCGAGCAACACATACCGGGGGACGACTGGTTACTGGCGATTGGTCGCTATCACCGTCCGGCAGGCGGCGCACCGGCCGCACGCTATCGACAAAGCGTGGCCCGGCATCTTGACCGCGTTCGCGGTTCTTCACGAACAACCTTCAACGTTCGAAAGGAGACATCACCATGAAATGTTGGTTTATTGCGGATGCCCGAAGCCTGTTGATGCTGTTCACTCTGCCCGCTATGGCTTTGGCAGGCGAGCCCTTGATAGTCGTCGAGGATCTTGGCGGTGCCTCTGCATTACCGTACTACGAAGCGCTCAATCTGCAACCGCGTGTATCCGCTCCAGCAAAGCCCCCCGTCGCTGTACCAATACCGCCCACCAAAGCAGTAAGCGAAGTAGACATGCTGCCTGTACGCAGTGCCAAGCTCACTCCTGGCAAGATCACTCGCAGGGTCATAGAGGCTCCGGGGCTACAGCCATTTTTCCTGGTCGGAGACGATGAAGCATCGCATGACTGGTTGCGCCTTCATGCATTAGCACTGCGTGAGCGCAAGGCGGTTGGCCTTGTCGTCAATGTGGAGTCAGCCCAAGGGCTCGCCAGTCTGAGAGCCTTAGCGCCAGGCATGCAACTCGCCGCAGTCCCCGCCGACGATTTGGCCGAAAGGCTAGGCGTGAGCCATTACCCCGTGCTGATCACCAGCACCAGCGTTGAGCAGTGATGCCATGGCGCAAACCCAGCCGGTAGAAGTATTGTTGCGCCCTGCTGTTGAGCTCTACACCACAGCTGTGTGTGCTGGTGCGGCTTTTCTCTCCTTCGCAGCTCCATGGTCGCTTGCGTTGAGCCCTGCCCTAGGGATCGGCAGCGGACTGGCCTTTCTGGCGTTTGGTGCCGTCCGCTTGCGTCAGGCCCAGACCATCCTCCGCTATCGCCGAAACATCCGGCGCCTGCCGCGCTACGTCATGACCAGCCGCGACGTGCCGGTCAGCCAGCAACGGCTTTTCATCGGAAAAGGTTTTCTCTGGGAGCAGAAGCACACCCACCGACTGATGCAGACCTATCGCCCGGAGTTTCGACGTTATGTCGAGCCAACGCCCATGTATCGTATGGCCCGGCGCTTGGAGGAACGACTGGAGTTCGCGCCATTCCCACTGTCGAACCTGGCCAGGATGACCAGCTGGGACATGCCCTTCAATCCGGTGCGGCCGCTCTCTCCGGTGGGCGGCCTACCTCGATTGCATGGCATAGAGCCCGAAGAAACTGATGTGAGCCTGCCGTTAGGCGAACGCGTTGGTCATTCGCTGGTGTTGGGAACCACACGTGTTGGGAAAACGCGGTTGGCTGAGCTGTTCATCACTCAGGATATCCGTCGTAGGAATCCAGCCGGGGAACACGAGGTGGTGATCGTATTTGATCCCAAGGGAGATGCGGACCTGCTCAAACGTATGTACGTCGAGGCCAAGCGCGCCGGACGAGAAGGGGAGTTCTACATCTTCCACCTTGGCTGGCCCGAAATCAGCGCCCGTTATAACGCAGTTGGCCGTTTCGGGCGTATTTCCGAAGTTGCCACGCGCATCGCAGGGCAGTTGTCGGGCGAAGGCAACAGTGCTGCTTTTCGCGAGTTCGCCTGGCGGTTCGTGAACATCATCGCCCGCGCGCTCATTGAGCTGGGGCAGCGGCCGGACTATCTGCTGATACAACGACACGTCATCAATATCGATGCTTTGTTCATTGAGTATGCGCAGCACTACTTCGCCAAACACGAGCCAAAGGCTTGGGAGGTGATTGTCCAGATAGAAGCCCGACTGAATGATAAGAATATGCCGCGCAACATGATTGGACGGGAGAAGCGCGTTATTGCGTTGGAGCAGTACTTGGGACAGGTGCGCAACTACGATCCTGTGTTGGAGGGCCTGCGCAGCGCGGTACGTTACGACAGGACCTACTTCGATAAGATCGTTGCCTCGCTGTTGCCACTGTTGGAGAAGCTGACCAGCGGCAAAATTGCCCAGTTGCTGGCGCCGAACTACTCCGACTTGGCCGACCCACGACCGATCTTCGACTGGATGCAGATCATCCGCAAGCGTGCGGTTGTCTATGTGGGCTTAGATGCGCTGTCAGATGCCGAGGTCGCTGCAGCAGTGGGCAACTCGATGTTCTCGGATCTTGTTTCGGTCGCCGGCCATATCTACAAGTTCGGTATCGATGACGGTCTGCCAGGCGCAATTCCTGGTGAGAAGTTACCGATCAACATCCATGCTGACGAATTCAACGAGCTTATGGGCGATGAGTTCATTCCAATGATCAACAAGGGCGGTGGTGCTGGCATCCAAGTCACCGCGTACACCCAGACGCTCAGCGACATTGAGGCGCGCATCGGAAATCGGGCCAAAGCCGGTCAGGTAGTGGGCAACTTCAACAACCTGTTCATGCTGCGCGTGCGGGAGACAGCCACGGCGGAACTGCTCACCCGCCAGCTACCTAAAGTCGAGATTTATTCCACAACCATCGTCAGTGGCGCCACCGACAGCTCGGACATCCGAGGTACCACGGACTTCACCTCCAACACTCAAGATCGCATCAGCATGTCCAGCGTACCGATGATCGAGCCTTCGCAAGTAGTGGGGCTGCCTAAGGGGCAGTGTTTTGCGCTTCTGCAAGGTGGAAATCTTTGGAAGATCCGCATGCCGCTGCCGGCGCCCGATCCCGATGAGGTCATGCCAAAGGATCTGCAGCAGTTAGCAGGCTACATGCGCCAGAGCTACAGCGACTCCGCCCAATGGTGGGAAAACTCTGGATCACCTACCCTGCAGAGTCAGGGGTTGCCCGACAGTCTGGTAGAGGATGTAACAGAGCCTGCATCGGTAGTTCGCGAGCCGCTGTCATGAGCGACGTGGCAAGTACCGCAAAGCGCCAAGAGGTTCGTCGTGACGGGCTGCTGGTTGGTCTGATTACGTTGCCGTTCCGGCTCTTTGGTGTGCTGGTTGGGTCATTGCTGATTTCGATTGTGATCGAATGCGTGGGCATGCATTTTTTCTGGAAAGAGCAAGGCTGGCGGCACTCCCAAGAGATGCTGCAGTACGAACTCACTCACCTGTCCAAGCATTTCACCCGTAGTGCAGTCATCCATGAACCTGGGCGTTCCGCGCATCAACTGGTAGAGACGGGCTATCGCTGGATATTCCTTCGCACCGGCTTACTCTCGCGTATGGAGCAAACTGCCGAGGGAGCCCGCGCACCTAGCAAAGGTGGAACACGCGATTTTCGCTACTACATAAGCCAGGTGTATGTGTGGGCGGAAAATTATTTGGTCGCCGCAGCGTTTACAGCGCTCACTTTTTTAGTCCGGCTATTGGTGTTGGTGCTGACACTGCCACTATTCGTCATGGCTGCGTTCGTCGGTCTCGTGGACGGTTTGGTGCGTCGTGATGTCCGTAAGTTCGGCGCAGGCCGGGAGTCGGGATTCATCTATCACCGCGCCAAGGCTTCGCTCATGCCGCTGGCGATCCTGCCCTGGGTGATCTACTTGGCGCTACCGATTTCAGTCCACCCGCTGCTCATCTTGATCCCGAGCGCTGCGCTATTGGGATTTGTCACGAACCTGACCGCTGGCAGCTTTAAAAAGTATCTTTAACCGTCTGCTGTAGTAGCATTTTTTTCTTTAACGCAATCAACGCGCCCTCGGCAATAGCACATCTGTACTATTCTCTTACTTTTTAGCGCAATGTAAGTTTCATAAGTGCTCAAGCATGGGCAACCAATTATGTATAAGCTAATTACTTTAGGAAATGGTTGTTCTACGTCCCCGGCACGCTGTTCTCGATGTCCATGCTCTCGGTGGTCTCGGCCATGTTGCTCAAGCTCTCCTATAAGTTGGCCGCAGCACTGTGGGTCGCAAAAGGCCTCAACAGCTTGATGGACAATTACGTGGAAGGCCTGAGCTCACAAGCCATGCAGCAAGGCGGTATCGGTCTGTTGCTGACAACCGTCATCATAAGCATGACCACTGTAGCGGCAGCGCTGTGGCAGGTAAGCATGGATAGCTTAATGGCGTTCTCGGCGTTTGATAGCGCAGGATCAAGCCCAGGGCCGCAAGGCCAGACGCCGAGGTCTTATATGCTACAGCGAGTGGTAATAATACATCGGTACTACATGATTCAAGAGTGTCGCCTTTTACCCCCACCAATCAGCGGGTCACTGGGGAATAGCTCCAAGCAGCACAGCCAGCAATTCCGGGTTCCAAGGGCATCGCATATCAGAATAACAATCAATTCATCTAAATTCAGGTTAAGGCAGGCATGAAATTCTATTGGTCTTTAATTTTTCTTTTGGTTTTCACTCCACGTTTTGCAAGCGCAGAGGGTGGCTGCCCCGCGGGGCAGTATCCTATTGGCGGACAAGGAGCAGTGGCATGCGCACCAATGCCCCAGAACAATTCGCAGCCACAGGCTCGGCCCTTAGGGCAATGGATCAAAACCTGGGGCGCCATCGCGATGGGCTCTATCGATTCATTTGTCAATTATGGAGTTTCCACAGGTAAATTTTCAAAGAGTGAAGCACAGAATGAGGCTATGGCGAAATGCGCTTCACATGGCGAGAAAGATTGCGAAGTTATGCTTACATATTTCAATCAATGCGCCGCAATATCGACACCAGAAGTAGACGGAAAAACCGCGGCGGGGGGGGTGGTACAATTCGCAGGAAATGCCACGATTGCGGAGGCATCAGCCCGCGCATCCTCACTGTGTAGAAATTCTAATAAACCACCTGCTCAATGCACTATCACTTATAGCAATTGCACTGAACAGGTATTCCAGAAATTTTAAGAAAAAACCTTCCGGTTAGCAGACGTGCAGCTGTTTTTCGAAACTCTGTTGCTATTGTTTCACGTTCTCCATGGCCTTCCTAATCGGCGTCGGGCCGATTTTTGCCCTGACGCTCATGTTCAATGCAACCAAGGATCTGTTCAAGAAATGGCTGTTCTACATCGGCACCTTGTTCTCGATGATCCATGCTATCGGTGGTCTCGGCCATCGTGCTCAAGCTATCCTACAAGGTTGCCACAGCACCCTGGGGCGCAAAAGGGCTCAACAGCCCGATGGGCAATGACGTGGAAGACCTGAGCTCGCAAAGCATTAGCAAGTCCAGGATGCCAGAAGCGTGGCTTCCAAGGAAACAACTAAATAATTCGATGTTGGTCGAGATAATTATGCGATTTTCTTACTTCTATATTTTTGTTTTAGCTTTCTACGCAGATATCTCATACGCGGAAGGTGGATGCCCTGCCGGGCAATACCCAATTGGGGGACAAGGTGCAATGGCATGTGCACCAATTCCTCAAACAACCCAACAGCAACAAAAGCCTCAGGGCACCTGGGTGAAGACCTGGGGCGCAATCGCCATGGGTTTCATAGATTCCACCACGAGTTATGGTGTCACCACAGGAAAACCTTCAAAGGCAGAAGCAGAAGCAGATGCGCTGAGGCGTTGCGCATCTCACGGAGAAAAAAATTGTCAAATCGGCTTGTCCTATAGAAATCAATGCGCAGTAATCGCCGAGGCTCAGATAAATGGGAAACCCTTCCCTAATGGTTCTTCGGAGTTCATCGGCGCAAGCACTGAATCTATAGCGGGCACATTAGCCTTGGAGAAGTGCCAAAAAAACAATGTCACACCGGCCAATGTCCAATGTAAAATAATCTATAGCGCTTGCTCAGAGCCAATATTTGAAAAGTTCTAGAGATGGTCGGAAGAAACAGGGTTATCTCAAAGCCAAGCCCAGCATGCGATGACTTATCGTGGTTCTGCAGGGCTCGACAACATGAGTAAAAAATCAGTCTTTCAATGAGGGTTTTCAATGACTGGCGAGCGCTGATGCCTATCAGAAATCGACAGCTTCGACTCCCCATAGTCGATGAAGGGGAGTCGCAATTCAAATTACTAAACTAGTGTCTACTTCTGCAGGTTGATATATTTTACATTTCGTGATTGAACACGAATTTCCTGACTTTAGTAGTTGAGTAGAGCTGATTTTATTGTGCGTATGAGGTTTTTCTTGGGTGCAATCTTTGAAAGAATAGCTGCTTGAACATCTGCGCTTAATAGTACGGATGTGCTATAGGCAGGTTGAACTATGACCTCTATGCTATTCATGCGGCTCCCCGCTCGATAAGGGCACGCATTTAACATTAGCTGATAAAAAGGCGGTTTAACTTTAATCAATTTGATTGCGGTCAGATGCACCCTGCGTGGCCGACGTTTTTCAAGCCCGGGCTCCATACCTGGATGGCATGGAAGGCTACGATCGGGCTGCACATTCGAGAGTAGGAGTGCCGGAGCCGGACAGCAAAGAAAGACCTGGCAAGGATCTGGCGCCTGGGCGCAAGCTGGGGGCCCTCAGGCTAAACGCCTAAATCCGCAGCCAGTGCGAAAGTGGCGGCAATGGTACGTGGCTTCATGATGAATACCTCCCCGATAGTGATTGAAATGCCGTGGTCGTCTCCGGGCGACTTTATATAAGCGTGGCTCAGCGAGATGGCCCCGGCACCGCTTGCTATGGTGTCGGCTGGGGCACCTGATTTTCCGGCTTCGCCAAAATGGCATGGGCAGGTCATCAATGTGGATCGCGCGGTGTGAGGATTAGGCAGGGCAGGCTAGCCGCGGCGGGTCACTGGGTACAGCTCCACGCAGCACCGCCAGCAAGTCCGGGGTCGCAGGGGCATCGCATCTCAGAATAACAATCAAGTCATCTGAATTTAGGTTGAGGCTGGCATGAAATTCTATTGGTCTTTAATTTTTCTTTTGGTTTTCACTCCAAACTTTGCAAGCGCAGAGGGTGGCTGCCCCGCGGGGCAGTATCCTATTGGCGGACAAGGAGCTATCGCATGCGCGCCCATTCCGCAAAGTCAAACACAACAAGCACAGCCTATCCCCATCGGAAAGTGGATTAAAACTTGGGGCGCCATCGCGTTAGGCGTGGTGGATGCAGTTCCTCACTATGGGGTCCCGACAGGTCTGAACTCAAAGGCCGAGGCCGAAGAGGAGGCACTTTCACGTTGTAAAAGGATTGGGGCTGAAGGTTGCCACATAGTATTAACGTACAGAAATCAGTGCGCGGCTATTGGAGAGCCACAGACTAACGGGCAGCCAAATCTAGACGGATATATTCAGTTTGTTAGCGAGCCCACTAAGGAAGGCGCCAGCAGAACGGTGTTAAACAGCTGCAGTGCCAGGAATCCTAATATGGAATGTGAAGTTATTTTTTCAAAGTGTTCAGAGCCCACTTTTCAAAAATATTGAATGTCTTCGTGCTCCACTATTCCTCGGCATTTAATGAGCTGGGTAACGACAATTAATTAAGGCTCGCATTACGGTATTAGTACTGCTGTCCTGCTGTTAGATCTAGAACCATGCCATCTGAGAGCGACAAGCTGTTTGTCTGGATTGAGGTTGAGGCAATTATGAAATCTTATGGGTGTCCTTTTTTGTTTTTAGCTTGCCTTGCAAGTTTTGCACATGCAGAGGGTGGATGCCCTGCCGGTCAGTACCCAATTGGCGGACAAGGAGCAGTGGCATGCGCTCCGCTTCCCCAAAGCGAAGCTCCACGGCCAAAGCCTATTGGACAATGGATCAAAACGTGGGGCGCTATTGCTATGGGATCCATAAATTCAGTTATAAATTATGGAGTATCCAGTGGCAAACTCTCAAAGTCTGCCGCAAGGGAAGAGGCACTGGCGCAGTGCTCCTCACACGGAGAAACAAATTGTGAAATTAGGCTCACTTATGTAAATCAATGTGCTGCAATATCTACTCCTGAAATAAATGGCAAGCCCTCGGGAACTATACATTTCTCTGGAAGTGCAACAATTGATGCGGCGTCTGCTGATGCTTCATCCCAATGCAGGAAGTACAACCCTTCCCCGGCGGTTTGCAGTGTCATTTATAGCAATTGCACTGAACAAATATTCCAAAAGTTTTAGGGTATATACCTCCGGCAAGCTATTTTTGTGCCGTCGCTCGACGGCCACACTCATAAAAATTTGGCTCAGATCACAATGGGGCCGTCTGCGGTTTCTATCCGCTTGAAACGCAGTTCAATCGATGCTGGATTCTGGCCTTTTGTGCTACCGCTTTCCGGATCAGCATCAGGTTCATCCCCCGCAGACTCCGCGTCAACGTCGAGGTCGTTCACCATTGCATGCATTCCTCGGTTCTTAGCAGCACGGTCAACCTTTTGGCGCGCATCAAGTTAGGCACTGCTAGACACTGACATGGACAGTGGCTTCGGACATCAATCCGGGGCTCGCTGGTTTCCTATTCTTTGCAGCCTGCATCCGCAATCCCGGTCACGATCGCTCAACTGTTGATCTGATGAGGAGGGCGTGATGGGGCGTTCGTTTCAATGCCGATATGTGAGCAGCAGCGCACCGATGCTCATCCTGACTGCTCTCATGGTCATGCACCCCCATGCAGCTGCAGCAAGCCCACCTTCACAGGGCCAGGACATCGCCGCGGCACTTCGACAACTCGACGCGCTAGATCGCCTGATCCAGAACAGCGAAACCTCCACTGTCGTTGCCCCGGGCCAGCGCTACTACCTCGACTACACCAGACTGCGCGCCGACGTAACACGTGTACGTGTCGGGCTTCAGGACTACCTCACGCCTCCCCGTGCCCAGCCTAGAGATCCGGTCGAAATCGTCGGCCAGTACCGAGCCGAGCAAGCAGAGGGCCAGCCCGGCGATACCGATTCCTCCCCATGAACGGCGCACAGGTCTCGGCGTTTCAAGCCAACAGCGGTATTGCACCCGCCTCGATGACCACCGTGCTGATCGGCATGGTGTTCGCCGTTCTGCTGCTGTGGGGCGCATGGGCGATCCGCACGGCTTATGTGGGCTGGGCTGAGAGCCGAATCAACCAACGGCAGTTCCTGGGTGTCGTGGTGCGATTTTTTGCCATGTACATCGTGCTGACGTTTTTCCTCCTCTCTTGATCTTGAAGGGACCGAACATGAAGACGCGCCTTCTCTCCTCTCGTATCTCTCTCCGGCTGGTATCTGCGCTTGGAGTACTGGGTCTACCAACTGTGTCCTCAGCCCAAGGGCTTCCGACGCTGGAGAATCCCTCGCGCGGCACTGGCAACGGGATCATGGAGACCATCCGTAACTATGGCTACGACATCGTGCTGCTGGTGGCGCTGTTGGTGGTGGCGTCCATGTTTATCGGGGTCTGCTACCACGCCTATGGCACCTACGCCGAGATTCACAATGGTCGCAAGACCTGGGGCCAATTCGGTTTGACGGTGGCAATCGGCGCTGTGCTGCTCGTAGTCGGCATCTGGCTGCTCACCGAAGCCACCGGCATCCTGTAAGGGGGCTGGTCATGTCCGATTACCCGCATGTCCGAGAGGACGGCACAGTGTCTTTCTTGCCCCACCGGCTCAACCGTCATCCAGTGGTGGTGCGTGGACTGACCGCAGATGAGCTATGGGTCTGCTGCGGCCTGTCAGGCGCGACCGGACTGGTCGTTGGTGGACCTCTTTCCTGGATGTTCTCGACCATAGCGCTCGCACCGACCTTCATGGTGGCAGCGGTAGCTATTGGGGTGTTTGTTGGTGGAGGCATCCTGCGTCGACAGAAGCGCGGCCGCCCCGACACATGGCTTTACCGACATCTGCAATGGTGGTTGACGACGCGTCACCCCACCGTCGCCGGTTGGGTTGGGGGGCAGGCGCTGGTCACCCGCTCTGGTTTCTGGTCGGTTCGAAGGAAAGCAGGATGAGCCGATTCAAAAACGAGGTCATGCACCTGCAGGCACACATCAAGACGTTGCGCCTTGGCGTTGGGGCCCTGCTGATTATTGCCCTGGTCATGGGCGGTGGCTGGTGGAGCGCGCCGCGCGACCTCACCGTCCATGTCCCGCCGGATCTGCGCTCTGGCAGCACACGCAAGTGGTGGGAGGTGCCGCCGGAATCGGTGTATGCCTTCACGTTCTACGTATTCCAGCAACTCAACCGATGGCCGACCAATGGCGAGAACGACTACGCGCGCAACCTGCATGCGCTTTCGCCGTACTTCACGCCTGCGTGCAAGGCGTTCCTTCAGGCCGATTACGACTACCGCCGTAATGCGGGGGAACTGCGCGAGCGTGTGCGCGGGATCTACGAGATTCCAGGTCGCGGCTATGGCGACAACCCTGGACTCCGCGTGCGTGTCGTTTCAGAGCGCGACTGGGTGGTCACCTTGGACATCAGCGCGGATGAGTACTACGGCTCCGAACAGGTCAAGCGCGCTCTGGTGCGCTATCTGATCAAAGTAGTGAGGGCCGACGTGGATCCCACTCGCAACCCATTCGGTCTGGCGATCGACTGTTATGACGGCGCGCCTCAGCGTATTGGAGCACCCGATGTGCCTGATCCTGCGCCAACTCGAAGTGGCTTGGGTGCCCAAGGAGAGAATCCATGAAGCATCAGTTCGCCTTCTGGCTTAGCAGCGTCATTGCCATAGCGATGACGCCCCAGGCTCATGCGGTTCAAATCCTGACTTGGGAGCGGCTGCCTTTGGCTATTCCCCTGGTCGTAGACCAAGAGCGAATCGTATTCGTTGATCGCAATGTCCGCATCGGTGTGCCGACTAACGTAGGCGAGCGTCTCCGTGTCCAGAGCGCAGGTGGCGCAGTCTATCTGCGCGCAAACGCACCCATCGAACCTACTCGGCTGCAGCTGCAAGATGCCGATACCGGAGCCCTGATTTTGCTCGACATCACTGCGCAGGTTGGGGGTGAGGGCGTTCCGCCCTTGGAACCGGTGCGCATCGTTGATGGTCCCAGCACCCCAGCACGGTACGGCGAGAAACCATCCGAGGCAGACGATGCTGATCCGGACATCAAGTCCCAGCCTGCTCAAGACAAGCGCGAGACTCCGGTTGCAGTAGTCCTCACGCGATACGCCGCCCAAAATCTCTATGCGCCGCTACGCACCGTCGAAGCAGCTCCTGGAGTGACGCGTGTGAACCTGCGCCGTAACCTACTGCTTGAGACACTGTTACCGACCTTGCCGGTCAAAGCCACAGCGCTTGCCTCCTGGCGCTTGGAGGACCAATGGGTCACCGCCGTCCAGTTGACCAATACCAGCGGAACTTGGATTGATCTTGACCCGCGTACGCTTCAGGGCGACATCCTGACTGCGGCCTTCCAGCATTCGGCCCTAGGACCGCACGGCCAGTCAGAAGACACCACAGTCGTCTACGTGGTCACTCGTGGTCGTAGCTTGGCCCAGTCAGTGTTGCCAGCTATCCAGCGCTTCGACCCAGCAGTAAACCTGCCGCAACCGGCCGCGCCTGCGCAAGGAGATGGCCATGCACAGTAACGGTTTGCTGAAGTGGTTGATGATTCCAGTGGCACTGCTGGTGTTGTTCTTCGGCATCAGGCAATTTTCGGGCGGCGGTGGTCATCAGGCCCCGGCCACCGCCGATGCGGGTGCCCAACTCACACCTGAAGAAATGAAGGCGCTGGGCATTGAGGGCGATACACCACGCGACACGGTAGCTACCTTGGTCGCCCAGGTGAAGCAGCTGCGTACAGAGCTGCAGACGGCCACATCGGACAACAAGACGCAGCGCGATGAGAATCAACGACTTCGCCAGCGTGAATCAGCAATCGATCAGCGCATTGGCAATGCGCTGGAATCTGAGCGTGCCAACCTGCGTCGTGACCAGCAACAGCTCAACACAGAACGCCAGCAGACCGAAGGTTTGCTACAGGATTTGCAGCGGCGTTTGGACAAGATCGGCAACACCGGCGGCAATGCTGATTTACCTGTGGGACTGGGCTTACGCGATGGCGACGCCGATGGCATGTCTGGCTCCGGCAGTGGTATGCGTTGGGTGGAACCCGAAGACAGAAAGCAGACTGATGGACGAAGCGGCGGGGATACGCCCAGCTTTCCAACCAGCTTTGGCCCGGCCCAGCGCACGCTGGAAGAGACAGCCGAATCAACCGTTAAAGCCAGCGCCAAAGCCGTCGGAGCAGCCACGACCAGAGCGGTCTACACCGTGCCGACCAACTCGACATTAATGGGCTCGGTGGCGATGACTGCACTGATCGGTCGAGTGCCGATCGATGGCACTGTCAACGATCCTTATCCATTCAAGGTACTGGTGGGCCCGGATAACCTGACCGCAAATGGCATCGACCTCCCTGATGTGGCGGGGGCAGTGTTCAGCGGTACTGCCGCAGGGGATTGGACGCTTTCTTGCGTGCGTGGGCAGGTGCGCAGCATCACCTTCGTCTTCAATGACGGCACCATCCGCACGATCCCCGAGGACCGGGACGGCGACCAGCAGAGTGACAAACAGCAGGAAGGTCTTGGCTGGATCAGCGATCCCTATGGCATCCCATGTGTCAACGGCGAACGTCGCAGCAACGCGCAACAATACCTGGGCACACAAGCCCTGATCACCGCTGCCGGCGCAGGCGTCGCTTCAATGATCGAATCTGATAGTGGCCGGGCTTCCTATGTCGGAGCCGATGGCTCAGTCGGCACCGTCGGCATCACTGGTCAGGAAGCGGTCGGCCGTATCCTGGCCGGTGGTGTCCAGGAAATGTCGAGCTGGGTCAACAAACTCTACGGGCAGGCCTTCGCCGCGGTGTATGTGCAACCCGGTGCGAAAGTTGCCGTCCACCTTGATAAGCCCTTAGCCATCGATTACGACACCAAAGGCCGCAAGGTCGATCACCGTGCAGGAGAAGCCCATGCGCTCGAACTGGATTAAACCGTTGGTGCTCGCCATGGCAGTAGTGATGCTCGTCGGCTGCGCGACCGACAAGGAGCAATTGTTGACCCATGGTGGACAAAGCATGCAGGACATATGGCAGCAGGAAGCTGGTGATGGGGGCTCAGGCCAGGTTGCTCGTCGCCAGTTGCTAGATGCACGCCAGACGCTGCGGCGTCCCCTGCAAGAGGCAGACTTGGCAGAGGCTCCTACAGAGCAATCTCGTTACACCCGCACTGCGTCCAATGAAATTTATCGACAGTTTCACCGACTGCCCAATCCCGATCTGGTGATGTATGTGTTCCCACATTTGACTGGCACCGATCCTGTGCCTGTACCGGGCTATACGACTGTTTTTCCGCTTTATCAGCGGGTTCAATACGCCATGCCTGGCGAGCGTGTGGAGGACTACTGATGTCCTGGACACTCCCTTGGTTGCGTCCGAAAGTGCGGCGTTCCGTGCCCGGCGCCGACAGCCTCGATAGCTGGCAGCGCTATCTGCAAACGCTGCGCGCGACAGGCATTCAAGCTCCTGGTAAAGCTGCACGCGAGTCCCCGGCTACTTCAGACGACGAGGAGGCACTTTATGATGTGGCTCCGTCGTTCGTAGCACTGCTGCCTTGGGTGGAGTTCCTGCCGGAGACACAGTGCATGCTGCTCGAAGACGGCCAGTCAGTCGCCGCTTTTTTTGAGTTGACGCCGCTGGGCACCGAGGGGCGAGAGGCTGTATGGCTCGCTCAAGCCCGTGATGCACTGGAGAATGCGCTGCAGGACAGCTTCGACGAGCTCGACGAGAATCCTTGGGTTGTCCAGCTCTATGCTCAAGACGAGGCAAACTTCGACCAATACCTTCAGACGCTGAACGATTACATTCAACCTCGTGCGCGGGAGTCGAAATTCACAGAGTTCTACCTCAGGTTTTTTGCCCACCACCTGCGCGCAGTTGCGAAGCCCGGTGGTTTGTTTGAGGACAGCGTTGTGACACGTCTTCGTTGGCGTGGGCAGACCCGTCGGGTACGAATGGTGGTGTACCGGCGGTCTTCAAGCCAAAGCAGGCGTCGCGGACAGACGCCCGAGCAAGCCCTTAATACTGTGTGTGATCGATTGGTAGGTGGTTTGAGCAATGCCGGCATTCAGTCAAATCGGCTGGGTGCACCTGCAATCCACGCGTGGTTGTTGAGATGGTTCAATCCACACCCGACGGTACTGGGACACCAGGCTAAGGACCGCGAGCGCTTCTACCAGCTTGCAGCCTATCCGCAAACCCCGGAGCCTGATGAAATCGAACTGGCTAGCGGGGTGGACTTCAGTCAGCGGCTGTTCTTCGGCCATCCACGCTCAGATGTCGATCAAGGCTTGTGGTATTTCGATAGCCTCCCTCATCGTGTGATGGTCACCGACCGTTTGCGCATGCCTCCAGTAACCGGCCATCTTACGGGTGAAACCCGCAAAGGTGACGCTGTGAACACTCTGTTCGACCAAATGCCGGAAGACACGACGCTGTGCCTTACGCTCGTCGCAACACCGCAAGATGTGTTGGAGGCCCACCTCAACCACTTGGCCAAGAAAGCGGTTGGAGAAACCCTTGCCTCGGAACAAGCACTCAAGGATGTGCACGAGGCCCGCTCACTGATTGGCAGCGCTCACAAGTTGTATCGGGGCACGTTGGCCTTTTATCTGCACGGACGTGACGAATCCGAGCTTGGTCGCCGTGGACTTCAGCTCGCCAACGTCATGCTCAATGCCGGGTTGCAGCCTGTGCGGGAGGAGGACGAAGTTGCGCCGCTCAATAGCTATCTTCGTTGGCTACCCTGCGTTTACAACCCCGGCGCGGATCGGCGCCAGTGGTACACCCAATTGATGTTTGCCCAGCATGCCGCGAACTTGTCGCCGGTGTGGGGGCGCAGCCAAGGGACCGGCCATCCAGGCATTACATTTTTCAACCGAGGTGGCGGGGTCATTACCTTTGATCCGTTCAACCGGCTTGATCGGCAAATGAACGCCCACCTGTTCCTCTTTGGTCCGACCGGATCTGGGAAATCTGCAACTCTGAATAACATCCTGAATCAGGTTGCCGCAATCTATCGGCCCCGCATTTTCATCGTGGAGGCAGGAAATTCCTTTGGGCTATTCGGCGACTTTGCGAAGCGGCTTGGACTGACGGTTAACCGGGTCAAGCTCGCGCCTGGCTCTGGCGTGAGTCTGGCGCCATTTGCTGATGCCCATCGACTGATCGATACGCCCAGCGATATGCAGACGCTGGATGCCGACGCCCTCGAAGAGGAGCTGTCTGATCAGGCCGACGCCAATGAGGCCGATGAGCAACGCGACGTGCTGGGCGAGCTCGAAATCACTGCACGCTTGATGATTACCGGGGGAGAGGACAAGGAGGAGGCGCGAATGACCCGCGCCGACCGCTCGCTGATTCGTCAATGCATACTCGATGCTGCGCAGCGTTGCAGTGCAGAGAAACGCACAGTGCTCACTCGCGACGTACGTGAAGCGTTACGCGAGCGCGGCCGTGATTCAACGCTTCCGGAGATCCGGCGTTCCCGTTTGCTCGAAATGGCGGACGCTATGGACATGTTTTGCCAAGGCTCGGACGGCGAGATGTTCGATCGCCCCGGAACCCCTTGGCCGGAAGCTGACGTCACCATCGTGGACCTAGCAACGTATGCGCGTGAGGGCTACAACGCCCAATTGTCGATTGCCTACATCTCCCTGATCAGCACAGTTAACAACATTGCCGAGCGTGATCAATTTCTGGGGAGGCCCATCGTCAATGTGACCGATGAAGGTCACATCATCACCAAGAATCCGCTGCTGTCACCCTACGTGGTGAAGATCACCAAGATGTGGCGCAAGCTGGGCGCCTGGTTCTGGCTGGCTACTCAGAACGTGGACGATCTGCCCAAGTCCGCCGAACCAATGTTGAACATGATCGAATGGTGGATCTGCCTATCGATGCCCCCCGATGAGGTAGAAAAGATCGCGCGTTTTCGCGAGTTAAACCCCGCTCAGAAGGCTCTAATGCTGTCGGCTCGCAAAGAGGCCGGCAAGTTCAGCGAAGGCGTGATTCTGTCCAAGTCGATGGAAGTCTTGTTCCGTGCAGTGCCGCCCAGCCTCTACCTCGCATTGGCCCAAACAGAGCCCGAAGAGAAAGCCGAGCGGTTCCAGGTGATGCAGGAGTTTGGCATTGGCGAACTTGAGGCAGCCTTCAGGATCGCCGAGAAGATCGACCACGCCAGGGGGATTAGTCCACTGCCATACGACGACTTGTTCGTTTGAGATTGCTCATGACTATCGAACACCTATCTGCTCGCCCTCGCAAGGGACTGCGCTTCTGGTGCTTGACCACGATTGTGATTGCAGCGCTCGCAGCACTGCTTTATAGCGTGCTCGTCTTGACTCGACCTACAGCGCTAAGTGCGTCCACGCCTGAACCAACCTATGGCCCGCCCTGGCGTCACGGCTCAAGCACAGCCCGGTTTACCGTTGTCGTATACGCGGATCTTGAATGTCCTTTTTGCCAAACATACACACCGACCCTGCGCGCCTGGGTCGATGCCCATCCTGACGTCAACCTGCAGTGGAATCACCTGCCGTTGGCGATACACGAACCGGCGGCGGGAGATGAAGCGCGCTGGGTCGAGTGTGTCGGAGAAAGGTTCGGCCATGCACGTTTCTGGGAAGCCGTGCAGTGGGTCTATCAGCATACGCAAGGAGGCGGGCAAGGCCTTCCGGCTGGTGTGAGTTACCCCGATGAATCTGCCGTGCGGGAGTGCCTGAAAAGTGATCGTCCTGGCGCGGCAGTGCGGTTGCAAGCCGAGCAAGCCCGCCATGATGGCTTTGATGCGACTCCCTCGCTTCGCTTGATTGACAACAAAACGAGTCGCTCGATGAGCCTAACGGGTCCAGTCTCTGGAGACGCTTTGCTATCCGCAATGGATCTACTGAGCTCGCCTGAGAACGGCATGGAAGCTGTGGCAGGCTCACGATTTTCTGAAGCGCCTCAAAGCTCCCGCGAAGAAAACCCCAAGTGACACGACGCCTCACGTCACTAGAGAGTCCTAGCGATACCCGCAGCTCGCGATACTTTTGCGACAACCGCGAGCGAGTTCATCAAGCCGGAGACAATCTTCAGTTCCTCAGCGTGTACGGTGGTTACTGCCTCGCTGAGGGAAGTGACGCTGTTCCAGTCCCTTTTGCCAGAGGTTTGCTTATATTGACGGCAAAATTTGCAATGGAGTAAGACATGAGTGGATTGACTGTGCGCGACCTGAAGATTCTTTCCAGCTACGCGAACGCAGGGAATCTGGAGCTTTACTGGAACTACCTCTCCCGACTGCCGGGTGCAGATGGCTACGGACGTCTGGCACTAGCCATGGTTCGCAACGATAGTTTGCCCGGCCAGATGGCTACGTACATTACACATTTTTAACAGCAACCCTCGTCGCACCACCATGCTCTGTCACCCTCGGCCTGCATCTAAGCTTAACAGCGCCCTTGGAAAAAGAATCATCAGAGGCCTTACTTGACCAGATGTAGGCCTCGCCAGGCTTTAGTTGAGCCATCCTCTCAGGTGTTAAATTACCGAGCGCAGCATTGGCCTTCTGAATGTGCTTGAGCCAGGCGGGTGAGTTAAATTTGTGCATGATGATCTGGCTGGATAGCTCTATCAGACTGACCGGTACAGACGGCGGATCCTGACTCGCAACCATAATGCTAACGCCCTTATGCCGCATTTCACGAACCACTTCGATAAGCCCCGCAACGAGATCTGGGCTTTCGATGTACTTGTGAGCCTCGTCAAAAACTACCAGTTTATTGAATGTACGCCCGTCAATTTTGGCCTCTGCGAACAACTGCAAAAGCACAACGAATAGCCCGAGAGCCTGGTCCTTTTCGATGAATTCATCTCGAAGATCTACGATGATTAGGCGACCAGGTTTGACCACTTCGGTAAGGGAGGCCGAATCGTTGATGTACTCGGCAGCTAACTCCAGACGCAATCTGGCCAGTTCCTTAAGGTGCTCCGGGATCGACGACGCTTCGATACCGGACCGCAGCCCCTCCAGGGTGATGTCATCACGCATGGACTTCATGATGCGCATGATCTGACGAATGTAAGTGGCCTGATTTCCCACGGCCCCCATAAGAAACTTCCAGTGCGAGGCCTTCAATTCCGATGCAGAGAACTGTAGGGGCAACACCTCGATGCCCGGATACTCGGCACGCCGCTCTTCAATTTTGTCTGCAGGTACAAGCAACAAAACATCAGTTAGAGCTTTCGGCTCTGCGCCGTACACGTCCTTCAGCGCTCGGACCTGATCCTCAACGCTATTGGCACCTACCATCGACGTGAACTCGGGTTTATAGTCCATCGTCGGGCTGTAATGGAAGATCACCGTGGACAGCGGTTCTGGTAGGCAGTTTATGCCTGGGATTGGCAACGAGGCCATCTCCGCAACACTGCCCAAGGTGTAGCTCTTCCCACCCCCTTGAACACCGAACAAGCTGATGGTGTGGGTCTGATTCAGGTCCAGTGCAACCTTGCGCCCAGATACCTCTCCGAGCAGACCGTATTGTGGCGTTGATCCGGTAGCGCCAAGCATGATGTCGTAGGCGACCCGGCCATTGATAGGCTGAGCAACTTCAGACGAAGCAACTGATGCTTCGGTGACCATGGGCTTCGCAACCTTCTCTTCGTCTGGCACAGGCTCGGGCCTGGAGTCAGCTAGAGAAGGTTGCTTCGCCTCTGGCATTGTGATCGGCAGCTGAGGCGTTTCAATCACTTCTGAGACCAACATCCCGGTCGGCTCTGGTTCGCGAACCTGCAATGCAGGCGTGAAGTTTGATGGGCTGTCCGAAACTTGTGGCCTATCGTCCCAAGCCAGAGTTCTATCACGAGGCGGACTCAAGAAAGCAGCGCTCTCAAAGGTCGGGACAGCTGGTGCCAAAGTCCTGCGCCGTAGCAATTCCTGGGTCACCTCGCGCGCTGTATCGGAGGATCGAACACTCTGCAAGCTTGCGATGGTCTCGGTGTCGATCACTGCTGCTTCGACCAACTGGCGAATCAGATCACTGCCGATGCGGTAGAACTCGATGCCGTTCTCATGCTCAGCCGGTTCCGTGCCCGGCTTGCTGAAGTCGAACACAACAGCGCTTCGCGTGAACTGCAGTGTATAGGGCCGCTCATCCAAACGACGCAAGAAAAAGTGTGCCTCTTCTGCCGCCTCAGGCAAGACAACACCGTAACGTTCCGAGCGGTCTAAATAGAAACCAAGCAGAGCTGCAAGATCACGATTCTTAATAGGACGATCCGGACGATCCACTTCCGCCAACTTAGGGTCGAAGTGGTAGGCAAGAACATGCTCCGTCTGTTCGATCTGCTCAGCAATGGATGCTTTTAATTGCGCATATGCGGCTACATCACCAACCTTGCTGTAGCACTTCACCTCGACGAGCCTGCAGGTCACAACACGGTTCAGTGGATCAAGGTCAAACAGTGCAAGATCAGTTCGCCGGAAATTGACCTCATCGCCCATTTCTTCGGCGTTCTGACGAAGAGCTTTGTACAGCTCCAGGTGCGCATCCAGGGGCACAACAACTTGGTTCTGAAACACTCCTTGATGCTCAAGAAACAACCTTGAAAGTGCGAGCCCTATTGCCTCAGCTCTTTGCGATGAGGACGATAGCAGCTTCAGTGCCAGCCGCCCGGACAGCGAGCGAAGCTGATCCAGCATCACCAAGGCATGGCTGCCTGAATTTGGTAGGCCATATTCCCCCAAGATTGGCACCAACAATGACTCCAACTCGGCCAACGAACGTGAGGTGATTGCCAACCGATGGCTCATTGCATTTGCCATGTCGGGCGAGTGATCGATTAAATAATCAGGGCGAGTTGGATGCCGTCGATGGTCAAAAAACTCTATGCCCAGGTTCCGATCAATGGTGAGCACCCAATCGCTAACCTCATGTACCTGATGGAGCATCGCGCGCTCGTCTGCAGACAAGCTCAACGCTACCACCGGCCGAGCGTGCGGCAAATACTGGCTGCGCGCCACGGTCGCCACGGCAACCGAAACTGCACGTGAGATACCTCCCAAAAGATCGAACAAAGCCTCAGCCCCCTCAATCGGCTGCGCCGCCCCGTGCAGCGGTCGACGAAGCCAAGTGATCGATTGCTCATCTTCTAGGTAGTCCACCTTAAAGGGCTGGACAAGCCCGTGGACGAAGGAGGAGTCATCCGAATCTCGAACATCAACAGCGCGAATGTCCTCAGCCGGAAACAAGTCAAACAAAAACGACAAGTGCGCAGAATGCAAATCAGGCTCTTCTCGGAACTCCCTGATCGCCCGGATTGCCAATCTCAACTTAGGGTGCAGGTGGCTCTCAGTCGGCGTGGAGAACGCGTCCGCCTCCTTCGCGCTGGTTCCCGAATCAGGTGCCAGCAGTTCCAGCAGTGCCTCTCCCGTTGAAGGAGCGGCCGGATCGGGCACGAATAGCCTGATGTCGTACCGAAGATCGGCAAACTCGGCATGACGCTGCAGTGCAAGTAGCACTTCAGCCAAAGCCTTTGCCCGTCCCGCATTGAACGCGTTGATAGTCAGAGTCGCAACATACGGGTGCTGAATCAGATAACGCTGCACCCGAGCCGCCAAGTAAGCGCTATCGATGGTCGCACCGCCGATGGCTGGCTCGGGCAGACCAAGTGCGGCGCACACCTCCCCAACCAAACCACGCGGGTCTTCCTCATCGGGTGCAGCGTACAGCGACCAGAAAGGGTTGATGTTATCTACAGCCAGAGCTGTGCGCCCCAGCTCCTCACCGAAAGGCAATACAGGTGGAAATGCCGCAGGCGCAAGCTGCTTTATCACAGCGTCTCGAGTCGGCACCACAAACTCGCGCCCACTCGCCTGACTGCGCTCCATCCAGGTCTGACCCAGCTGACTCCAGGCGACATGCCAGTTAGCACGAAGAGGATGAGTCGGCCCCAACAGAACGGCATCACGCCGTTTACCCTGATAGTCTTCCAGCACTAAAGCAACTGAATCGATGGTGAGCGCGCAACGCAACTCTTCAAAAGCCTGGCGTGCCATGACGGCGTCTATCGAGCCGCATCGAATCAACACAGCATCAATCCAAGCTAAATAGGCTGCCGCATAATTCTGAGTGGGCTCCTGCAAACTTAGAAGATCGCTGGCCTGCATGATCAAGCGTTGATCGCCTTGCAAGACTGCCCCAAAGAAGATTGCCCGAGACTCTCGAAACCTCACGGACTCATCCGAGACGGGCCATTTGAAGGAAGTCGTTGATCGCGCGGCGACGCCGGAAACGTTTATCGAAAGCCTCAATCGATTGAGACCATCTGGGTCGCTAAGAAAGGCGCGCTCCAGATCAGCCAGCACGGCGGATACCAAGACATTCGCTTTGCCTTCTTTTCCCAGTCGAACCTCCAAGGTCTCGCCGCTGGCTGCAGCCTTGCTTCCTCGCTCCACCCAAGCGCATCCCGTGATCGATACGGAACTGGGATCTCGATCCTGAGCTACAGCAGCAAAGCGCGCGCGCAGCAGCGCATGCATCAAGCTTGGTTCGCGCGGCACCGCCCGCTGTGGAGGTTCTACCTCTAACTCGTCATCGGTGACCACATAAAAGAGATCGCTCTCATTGGCATTGCTAAAGGTTTCGGGGACATCGCTGTTGAGGCGAATAGGATTTCCCTCTCCGTCGGCAAGCGGAATACGGTCACCGTCTTCTGTCTCCCCGTACACGCGAACAAAGTGCCAACCCTCTTCCCAATCGATCTTGCCAATCGACGAAAATGCGATCACCCCAGAATCGGCACCCTTGGTCCACGCGGCCTTACGGCGGCGCAAGCCTGTAGGACCGTTGTCGCGTGACACCACCTCAGCCACGAATCGAGATAAGCCCTCCACCCTGGACGGCACAGGATCGACCCTGAAAGACACACTGAACTTTTTCAGCCCCGTCTTCGAGATAGGCAACACTCGGTGACCAATCAGCTCCGCCAGGCGGGAGTCTTCATTATCGTCCTTCACCACCGGCAAATCTGGCAGTTCAACATCGCTGATGAATATGCTATCCGGATTGACACCCCCGTCCTGAAACAGCCACTTGTTGAAAGCGAGGGGCCAATTACTCCGATCGCGAACGATCAGTTGGGTCCATTCCTTCGGATTGGCAACACCAAACCTCGAAAAGAACTCACCAAGCTGCTTGCAGAAAACTGGATCGAGCAGGCCCAGCTCAAGAGCGCGCACGCGCTCCGTTTTGGTTGACCATGTTATCTGCTCGACGCATTCGCGATTGCGAGCCACCCGCGCGGGAGCGCGTTCTGCTTGCTGGAACAACTCGAAATCTGGCACGAGGGCCAGCTCGAACAGAGCAGCTCCCATCGCATCCGGGTCGAAATCGTTGGCTTGGCATGTGAGCAGATAACGAACTACAGCGGCATCGTCGGCATATCGCCAGCGCGAATCGCGCCTGCGCAGCTCACCCAAACAGGCTTCGACAGCAACCCTGATGTTGGCCGGAATCTGCGTGATCAGCTGCGCATTCAGCTGAGCGTAGGCACCATCAATCGACACTTCTTCAAACGTCGCGACACCGAACGAATCCTCGGCAGACGCACGCAGATCATTCGGCACAAAAACCAGCAGTGGTGGCCTTAGCTCTTCGTTGGGCAACGGGTTGCGCAGTTCAACAAGCTTGGTGCTCGTCACGGCCAAATCTGGTGCTTGGGCACGCAGAGCGTCGTCTGCTAACACAACCACATTGGCAGAAGGAACGGCCGCACGCAGCCCTCCAGCCAATCGGATCATCAGATCACGATCCAAGTCCGTAACACGCATGCAGTGCCCAAGATCACGGGCAGCCAAGACGTTGCAAAGCCTTGGCAGCAATACGGACTCAAGCGCCGCGCTCAGCTGTTGGCTGGTGAGTTCACGCAGGCCCCGACTCATTTGCGCGCCCTTTCTGTTCGTTCTGCAATCGTATAGCGGGGTACAACCGTCTGTGTGACATAGGCATCGGACAAATCGCGGTAGAAGCCAATCTCGCGCAAGCGTCCAGTAAATGCCTGAACGTTGCATCGTAGAGCTTTACGCTCGTCGATCGTGGGTGTTGAGAACCCCTCACCGGGCGGCAGCTGATCTATGTAGAGGCCGTAGCGTTCACGCAGAAAAGATAGCAGGTCATCTATCCGCATCTCACCAGTGAAGTAGCCCTGGTCCCCCCCTGGACGCAGTACCGCAATTTGCAGCAGCACCTCCAGCAAGCGGCTCTCAAGAGAAAATCGGCGAGGGGCATTTCGCGCACGCGTTTGAGCCAGCAGTCCTCCCGACTTATTCTTTAACATCGTCGCGTCTAACGACTCAATGATGTATTTCCTGTGAAAAGCACCGCGGAGAGCGACAAGAATCTCGATGTAGGTTTCAAAATCCGAGAGGCCCATCTTAGTGATGGCTTCAACCTCGACATCCAGTCCGGCCTCGCCCTCTGACAGCGACTCTAAGAGCCCCGACAAACGCTCGCCAAAGAACTTATCTCGCTCCTCAGCGAATGGTTCGGCTTGAAGGCCATACAGTTCACCGACAGAGAGCACTGAATTCAACGGACGGATCAATTTGCCCCGCCGCACAAGGTGCTCAGAGAACTCGTCTAGTTTCTTCGCTACAAAGTACGCACGAATGAAACTAGGGATTCGTCGGTAAAAACCATCGGCACTACGCTCAGCGAGCGCAGCGGTTGCTGAGTTAGCATTGCCAGAGAGGTCAACAAACATCCCCAGCTTGTAAGGGCAGTCACCCTGTGGTTCGCGATGCTCACGGGGTTTCATAGGACACGCCGACTCGGCGCACAACGAATTCGCACCCTCCAGCTTTTGCCAGGCAGGTAAGAGCTTCAGCAAACGCAGGTGATAGAGCGCCAAGTGAAACGATAACAGCACCTTCAAGTACTCCACCATCACTGAGCGCGGCATGTATTGCTTGTAGAAAAGCAGTCGCTGAATGTCCTCAGCCATCAGGTCTGCCGATCCAATACACACCGGCGCGAAGCGCTCTCCACCGGCACGGGTATCAGCCGTGTCTTTGCGCTGAGATAGGAAGTGCAAAAGCGTGGCGGTCTCAATGTCCGTCAGCGCCTTGTTGTTCAGCTCTCGCGTGACTTTATCGAATCCGTCAAAGAAGAAGCCTTTCAGGTGCTCAATGGCCTTGTGCCCTGAAAGATGCCGAGCGTGGTGCAGCATTTGGTAAAGTTGCTGGGCAGCGCCATAGTCACGAGAATGCTTGGGATTACGGAAGCGGTAGGTATAACCATGCAGAGGACGTGGGCCAGCCACCGCAGAATTTTTCTTACCACGATTAACGATGTCCATGAGGTGGGTTTCAACCCAGCGCTGCACCATGTCTCGATGCTGCGCAAACCCCAAGAAGCGGTCACCGGCTTCAAGGATGTCGTCCACAAACTTGTCCACCGTAAGCTCGCGCTTGTCGCGAAACACGCTCGGATAGCCGCCGTGCTCCAAGCGCTCAAACAATCCGGTGAGAACGCGATCCATCTCGATGGTCTTGAAATCGAGGTAGCTGACTTTAGGGAGGCGGAACTCCCTGTCCTTTTTTTGCAACGCCATCAGTTCTCCCCGAAGCCTTTCGCTAAGGCCTCTTCTTTATTTACAACGGTGACGGCCCTTTGCAACAAGCGCATCTCGACCCGGCCGTCGTCATGGCGAGCCAGACGGTAGAAGTCATGCCCTGTCGTGGTCAGTAAAATTTCCCGATATGGCTGTGCGTTGAGGCTGTTTTTAAACACGCCCAGACAGAGGTAGAAGCCCTGCATCTCTTCGACGCTAGGCCGGTAGCCTTCATTCAGTCGCACCAACATCTCGAACACGTCAAGGTTGATAAGCAACTCGCTGGAGATGGCCCCAAAACCCTGCCCCTGAAACTTCAGCAACAGGCCCGTCGGCAGGTGCTCAACAAAACGCGCGCTGGCGGCAAAGTCTTGCACCTGCAGGCCAAACCCCTCCACGGGGAAGAGCCTATAGCTGCGGACCGTACCGTGCTCCACATGACGCAATTGCAGAGCCAAGCTGGTCCCCAAACGTTCCGGGCGGTGTAGCCCCTCGCCTCGGTTAATGGCATGCAAAATTTCGCTTGTAAGTGCATCAATTGAAGTGTCGCCACGAACGATTTCAACCATGCGCTTGGCCGAGCGGTACGGGAGCATTTTTTCCCAGCTCGCATCGCGCCGCTCGAAAAAGTGCCTACGCCGGGCCATCGCCACATATTCGCGGTGCTTATGCGCGCGCTGTCGCACGGACACGTCACCCACGCCGCGAGGTAGATCACCAAACAGACGCTTCAACACCTCGAAATCGTATTGCCCCCGCCGTTCAAAACGGAACAGTGCACGGTCATCCGGCTGAACAAAGTCAAGCCCTCTGTCAAATCTCGGGTCTTCCTGCCTTCCCACATCGAGTTCGCCTAGCAGGGTGAGCAATCGATCCGAAGTAGGCTGCCCGCCGCCCATCCAACTGTTGAAGTAGTAGCTGCGCGCTACCTCGTCATGCTTTCCGGCGATATACAGCGCATGGATCTGGCCACAATCACGGTTGCCGATCAGCATGAATGACAGCGCCGAGCGGAGGTCACGCATGGTGATATGCAAACGACCACGCAGGTGCGCCATTGTGTAGAGAGTCTTGAGTCGTTCCAGCAAGCGTGGGCCAGCAATCTCATCCTGGAAACTGCGTACGTTATGCAAGGCATAGCAGCTGTCCTTCAGGTCGCAGCTTTCGCAGGCTGACCAATGCCTGGGTTTCACGATGCTCTGCAAGGTACGCTCCAGAATCGAGCCACCTTCGGCCTCTGCCACCACGCTGCGAAGATTCAGATTCACCACCGCGACGCCAGACTCAGTATCGCCCGTCGAGAATGCCCGCCGAACTAGCGCGGTCAGCTCACAAAAGTCGTGTTCATGTGTCGCAAGGAAGTCCACCAAGCGGCCTTCATTGATCGCAATAAGGCGAGTTTCTTTCGGCTTCCAGGTGCTCGCATCGTTACCCTTGAAGGGTGATAGGAAATCCAACAACACCTGGCTGTTGTCCTTGTTACCTTCGTCTTGGCTGCCGTCGTAGTTGATTAAGTAACGCTTGCCGTCCAATGCCAACTCGCTGCCGTTCGGCAAGCCTCGATTGGCTGACCCGCCACGACTTTCGACTTCCTTCTCCAGGCGCTGTAAAAACGCCGTTTTCCCATCGCCCGCGTTGCCGGAGATCAGCACCAATCGGAACTCACCAGAAAGGACCGCTGGCAGCAGCTCCCGATCCAATGCGGTATCCACATAAGCTGAGAACCCAAGTGCGTCCATACCACGGGTACCGGCATTACTGCGGTGACTTTGGCTGTAGAGCGTCAGAAGGTGTGAGACGAAGGCATTGCTGTTGGGCGACGATTGCACTTGGCCACTGCTAGCGGTTGCAATTGCAGCTAAACTCACAGTTTTGATTCGCCGTGCGTGGCGCACATCGGCCAGGGCATCATGAAAATCTGTGGCTGTGGCAAATCGCTCCGCACGACGCGGAGAGATGGCCTTCAGCACTACGTTCACCAGCTCCGGTGCAAGGTCAGAATATCCTGACAGCTCGCGTGGGTCTGGCGCAGGCTTGTTGACGGGTGGCTCCGTCGTGTCCCAGGGATAGCGCGAAGTCAGTGCTTCATAAAGCGTTAGCCCCATGGCATATAGGTCACGGTCTGCGCGTTCGCCGTTATAGGGAATGGCTTCTGGATCAAAATCAGGAGGCAGATAACGACGCGAACCACCTCCTCGCGACTCTTTGTCATCAGCCCGTACCGACACATTGAAGTCGATGATCTTCGCGCCCTTCTGCGTCCACAGCAGATTCCGCGGTTTGATGTCGCAATGATGAAAGCCATGTAGATGCAAATGCACCAAGCCTTCAATTACCTGTTTACCCAGCTCCAAGACGTCTTCGGGCGACAGCAATCGCTCATGAATCATGTCACCGACGTCGGAGCCTTCGACGTACTCGAAAACCAAGAAGGGAATGTCACGATCAGGGATCACATCCGCGTCCAGCACGCGCACTACGTGTGGGTGTTCGGGTATGTGCACAAGATGACGATACTCCTGCTTCAGGCGATCCAGAGTCGAGTGTCGATCGCTTACAATGAGCTTCACCGTACGCGCCACATCGCCCAGTGTGTCAATCACCTTGTAAACCACGCCAAAGCTGCCACGGCCCAGCTTCTTCTCGATAATGAACTTGCGGGTCAATCTATATCCCGCTGGCAGATTCAGATAGTCGGTTTGGTCATCAGATACGTCAGGGGACTCAAAGGCCGATGCTGCAAGGAGCTCTCCTGTTTGCAGGGCAGGCTGTAGCAAGGCATGCAATGCTGCCAACGCTTTGGGAGCCGAAGGTCGCATATGCTCGTCAAACGAACACAGACTTTGCAGCCAAGCATCGAAAGCGTCGTTCAACTCAGGCCGCAGCGCTGATGGCTTGTTCAGGAACTCACCTACGCGATCCCACACCGTCGTCGGCTCCCCCGCAAACGGGCGCTCTCCAGTGAACAGCTCGTAAATGATGACACCGGCCGAAAAGATATCAGATGCGCTCGACGCGGCACCCGGTTCGCGGAATGCCTCTGGCGCGACATAGGCCTTTTCAACCAAATCAACGATGTCCGCAGCAATGGTCAGGCTGCGGTTCTCACTTGGTTTCGCAAAGTCGAAATCAGTGATACGGGTGGTGCCGTCTTGACCGATCAGGATCGCACTTGGAGTAACGTTACGATGCAACACACCATGTTGATGAGCATGTGCAAGGGCTGCCAATAGATCTTTAGCAACACGCCATTTCTGGTCTAGGGTCAGCGCCAACTGTGGCCGCGCCATATGCAAGGTCAGCGCCTGGCCGGGCGCGTCGTCCAGAATCAAGATGAAGGACTTGTCATCGTCGGCAGGGAAGAAATCCCGTGCGGCAACAATGTTGGGATGTAATGGTAATTTGGATAGCGCCCGGTAGGCGTTGGCAATGCGATTAACCTGGACCTCGCGCACGTCTTCAGGCTGGTAAGGGTCCGCTTGATACACCCGCAGACGGGCAGTGCCACCTGCAAAGGCGTTCTCTGCACGGAACTCGCTGTAGGCCCGCGCCGCGCCGAGCTTTTCCATCACCTCCCAATGGCCAAAACGCAGAACGGCAGAGGCGGGTTTCACCACTTTCAGAGCATGTAGGATCAGCCCATGCTGCTGCAGAATGTTCTTCGAAAAACGTGCGGGTATACGGGTAGCATCTCTGAAGTAGCGCTCGGCGTCCTTCAACTTGAGTGAACGGTCTGAATCTAATTGGTCTCGGTCAATCAGGTGCGCATCCGGCGCAGTGAGCAGAATGGCTGCATCCACATAGATGTCGTTCAGCTCATTTCGCCCTGGGTGGGCTTGAGTTACCAGGCCCTTGACCGTACGTGCATGCCCGCGCAGCTTGCCCAGGGGCGACGGGTATGGTGCTCGCCCCTCGGGATACCACTTGTTGCCATAAACATCGATGGTGCCGCGCGTGCCCTTTACATCGACCAAGTACAGCGCATGCGGCGTTAACAGAGCAATGTCGATCTCGAAGCGCTCACCCTGGCGTTCGATTTCGAAGTTGTGCAAAAGGATATAGCTGTCTGGCAAGTGATCCCGCAGATAAGCGATAGCACTGCGTTCTGCATCGTTGACCGGCTGGCCTATAGGGATCACTTTTGCCATGTTATTTCCCTTCCAAAATTCTTGCTTCCAGGATGTCTCGTGCTTCACGCTCCCAAGTGCAAGCTTGATCCCTCAATTCCCGGGCTTGAACCGCTGGTGCACCAATCTCTTCACGGTCGGCGCGCGAGGGCCACGGAACATGAATTCGCTTGACCCGCTGCTCATCGGTATGAGGAATGCTGGATCCGGCGGCCTCACGAGACAACAATCGAACACCATGCTCGCTGGCCAGCAGCGTGGATAAATAGCCTCCATCGATGTCATCATCGGGAACGATCCGAATCATGTTGTTGCTGCAAGAGAACCCATCGAGATAGCTGCCCACCATCACAGAACGCCCGATCAAACCGCCAAGCTGACCTGCCTCCTGGACAACGATCATTCCCTTCTTGAGCAGCAAACGATACTCCGCAGCAACGCGTTTCATCAGGTACTTGTCAGACGTCGGAGCCAACTCGAACACGTCCCCACCTGTGATGTAGGGACTGCCAAATCGGTAATCGGATGCATAAAGCCGTTTAAAGATGCCCGGAATAAAAATTTCTGCAACTTCCCCTAGTGGGCGATTCATTGCTGCCCGGTCGAAAGTATTACGAGACTCAGCGTTTCTGGCACCGTAGTAGTACGCATCCCCTCGATCTTTAAAAACGTGACTGGGAACTATCGCGACATCAGGTTTTGGTAACAAGGAGACCGGCGTAGGTTGTTCAATTAGAAGCATGTTGTGCAGGCGATTAGCGGCTTCACGAAGCAGTTCCACTGCCTGAGAACGTGCACGCGCTGCCGCTTCCACCTTTGCGGCGATAGCTTCTTCTGTTGCCTGGTCAAGCCTGGGCACCTGCAAAGCAGCAATATGCTGAGGCTCAATGTGCTGAATGATAGCGCCGTAGGTGCCCGAAACAATCAGGGGCACACCATAACGACTTGAAAGGAAAGCGTACAAATAACCCGGCGGTATCTGCTCAGGATCAGGAACGACCTTCATGATGTGTTGCGACGACCAAATGCCTGCCATGTCTGGGCGGACATATGCCATGCGGCCAATCGTGCCCGAGCAGGTAATCAGCGTCGTTCCTTCAGCCAGCTCAAGGTACGCAAGCTTTTTGGATTTAGCGTAAGACCTTTTCAATAGTGGCAGTGTAGAAAGATCGGCATTGGAGATATTGCTGCTGCCGATGAAGGGTACGCCGTATTGCGGATCATCAACCCAAATGCGCGAAAACACAGGCCCGTTATAAATGCCGCCCGAGTACCCGACAGTTACGGCTTGCAGCGCATCCTTGCGAACACTTAATCGTAGTATTGCATCCCTGGCTTCCTGAGCCCCCGACATGTACGGATTGCAATCAAGTCGCCGTCCACCTTCTTCTAACCAAGTAGACCTAACGATTCGCGCATTCTTAAAACTTGCGAAGATCATGCGTACACCTCTACGGGGAACCACGCCAGAAACGCTGCATGCATCTCAGTAAATGCAGCATCAGTGCATCCCTTGATCGATATATGTTCCGCCAGCGCTTGATAGATCGCCGAGGATCGCGGTTGACGGGTCTGCCTCAGCACCCACTCAGCAGCTTCCTTTGGCCGAGGTGGTTTGGCGGCATCAAGGGGCCACCAATCGTTGTCGGCTAAGTACTGCCGGAGAGGTTTCTCGCCCTTGTAGCGAAGCGCATCCGCCACTTGCGGCTTGTCTTGCCAAAGCCAGTTCTCCAACTCCGGCTCAATGGCTATCACCTTGACTGCATCGCCAGCCCAACCACTTGCGACCAAACGGGCGGTGATGTGCTCAACGATGGTTGCCTTGTCCGGCGCCCCTTCCCACTCGCAATCCAGGACAACCACCGCACGATGATGGCTATTTTGGTACGGACGTAGCAACTCATGACCTTTGGTATAAACACCAGGATCGTTGCCGCCCTCATCGACGAGCAGATCAGCACCGACATCGGTATTGATCTCGAAGTGCGCACAGCCAAGGCTTAGGGAAGGTCTGAACAACGAGACCTGACAGGGCGGAAGGTGGCGTCGTTCCGAAGAGTGGCTTTTGGAACTTCGGAATTTCGCCATTTCTGGCGCTTTCCGCGGG